>UQSK01000013.1 GCA_900543605.1 uncultured Collinsella sp. | reverse complement strand
GATCTACACCTATTAAGTCGTCGGCAGCGTCAGATGTGTATAAGAGACAGTGTGTTTTCGGGTATCGCGGGAGGCCTAAACCCTAAACTGCATATTAACGACGTGGTTATAGGCAAGTGCCTGCGCTATCTTGATACCGATACGGCACTCATCGCCGAGTCTGCGCCGGGGCTCGAGGAGTTTGTCTCGACGCCGGCGTTGGCTGATGTTGCCGCCGCCGTGCTTGCCGAGCATGGATTTGTGGATGCCTCGGCGGATAAGACTTCTACTGAGAAGGACCCCAAACAGTTCCTGTGTGGCACTATCGCCACGGGTGACCGCTTTGTTACGGGTGACGCCATGCGTAACGCTGCTATTGAGGCCACGCATGCCGATTGCGTCGAGATGGAGGGCGCGGCAATTGCGCACATCGCGGCCAAGAATGGTGTCGATTGCCTAGTGCTGCGCGCTATCAGCGATAATTGTGACGAGGCATATGACGCGTTTTGCGAGCGCGAGTTCGATCTGGATGAGTACGCCCGTACCGCGAGCGGCATCACGCTTGACATCGTTCGTCGTATCGCCGCCGCGCAATAGCACGCCCGTTTTGTAAGAACCTACGACCAAGGAGTGTCCATGGCCGATTCCATTAACTACCAGCTTGCCAAGTTCGTTGCCAGCTATGGCAAGGTTTCGCAGATTCCCGAGTCCACTTGCCCCGAGGTGAGCTTCGTCGGCCGCTCCAACGTGGGCAAGTCGTCGATCATGAACAAGCTTTTTGGCCGCAAGAACCTCGTCAAGGTCTCGAGCACACCGGGCAAGACGAGCAACATCAACTTCTTTGAGGCCGACGACGTGCACTTCGTCGACCTGCCGGGCTATGGCTTCGCCCGTCGTTCCAAGGCCGAGCGTGACCGCTGGGCCGAGCTTATCGGCGACTTCTTCGACTCGGAGCGCAGCTTTAACCTGGTCGTGTCGCTGGTGGATATTCGTCACGACCCCAGCAAGCTCGATCATGACATGATCGACTACCTGCAGGGCAACGAGTTCAACTTTATCGTCTGCCTCACCAAGGCCGACAAGCTCAGCCGCACCCAGCAGGCCCGCCAGGCAGCAGCCATCAAAAAGCAGCTCAACGTCCCGGCCGAGAACGTGATCATCACAAGCTCTCAGACTGGCACCGGCATCGACGAACTCAAGCGCCGCATCGCCGAGGCCTGCCTCTAATAAGTGCTCCAGCCTATCAAGAGCCCCTACCAATAAAAAGCCATAATTTCAGCCCGGCGCCCCTTCAAAGCGTGGGTCCCTGTAGACATCGCTAGCCACGTTGCCATAGGGCCACCCAGGGGCATCCCCTTAAAAACATTCCGCAGCACGAGGCCTGCCATTCGAAGTTCCGAAGGAACGCAAGGTTAAATCAGCGAATGCGACTATCCTGGCGAGGCTGTGCAGGTCCCTTTGGGGCTTCCCCTGAAAACAATCCGCAGATCGAATTGCCCCGTCGCGCGAAGCGCACGACGGGGCAATTCATGATCGAGGACGTTTTTAGGGGAAGCCCCAAAGGGACCGGTGAGAGCAATGAGGCAGGGCGCTACAGGTACTCGATTTGAGCGCCCTCGGTGTCGCACGTCAGAATGTGCGTGTCGCATTTGGGGAACTGCTCACGCAGCTTGACCTGTAGGAACTTTGCCACGATGGTGTCGTCAGTCACGGCCATGAGAGTCGAGCCGGAGCCACTGATCCAGATGGTCTTAGCGCCGCCGTTAAGGCAGGTGTCGCGCACTGCGTTGTAGTCGGGGATGAGGCGGCGGCGATAGGGCTCCTGGATGCGGTCGTCGTTGGCGGCGGCAATCAGGTCAAGGTCGCCGGTCTCCAGGCCGCGCGTCATGCCCGCGATGCGGCCCATCTGCCACACGGCGGTGGAGAGCGGAATCTCCTGTGGCACGACCTTGCGCGCCTCACTCGTGTGCACCTCGTAAGGTGGAATCACGGTAATAAAACGCAAGCGATCGCTCACCTCGTAGCGCAGACACTGGGGGAGCGAATCGGTCGGCGTAAAGGAGCAGACGGCGCCGCCCAGGATAGCGGGGGCGACGTTATCGGGATGGCCCTCGACCTCGGTGGCAATGCGGACGAGCTCGGCGCGGTCGACGGTGTGGCCCGTCAGCGCGGCGGCCGCCATGATGCCAGCGACGACGCAGGTGGAGCTGGAACCCAGGCCGCGGGCGACGGGCACGTCGGTCTGAATGTCGATAGCAACGGGAAAAGCCGGCTCGCCCCACGCGGCCAGAGCATCGACAAAGCTCACATAGACCAGGTTATTCTCGTTTTGGAACTCCTCGGGGCAGCCCGTGATGGTGAGCTTGTCGGCGCGCTCGAAGGTGAAGTGCGAGTAGAGGCTAACGGCCATGCCGAGGGTGTCGTAGCCGATGCCTAGGTTGGCGCTGGTTGCTGGGACGGTGATTTCGATCATGTGAGTCCTCCTGGGCGGGTCTGGCCGTTTAGTTCGCTGCTCGGGCAGTCCTGGCTCGCTCGGAAAGCACATTAAGTGCTTTCCGGCTCGTGCGGAACTCGCGACGAACTAAACGGCCAGACCCGCTCGCATGCTCGTCATCATCCCGAAAGCTAAATAATTAGAAGGTGCGCCGGCTTTCGCCGGCGCTTAATAAGGGATCTAGTTGGTGCTCATTCGTTTTGCTGCAGACTCGACGTAGCTTGCCATCTCATCGACGTCGCAGACGTCTTCGAAGCGGACGGGTTTGGATTCGAGTTCGGCGAGCTGGCTCGGGGCGACCGTGTTGGTGGCCTGCTCGAGTACGCGCATAGCCTCAAAATCATCCTCGGGAACGTCGAGGCCCAGGGCGTCGCAGCAGGCGCGCGGGAACTTGTAGGGGCTTGCGGTCGAAAGCAGCACGCGGGCCTTGGCACCCTCGGCGGGAGTGACCTGCTCAAAGACGTGATAGCCGCAAGCAGTATGCGGATCGATCACGTAGCCGTTCGCATCCCAGCAGCTCTTGATGGCAGTGCGGACCTCGTCCTCGCTGGCCCAACCGCAGCCAAAGACGCTCTGAATCTTTGCGAGCAGGTCGGCAGGAACCTCGTAGCGACCAGTCTGCGCCAGCTGCTCCATAAGTCCGGCAACAAGCTCGCAGTCGCCATCGGACAGGAAGTACAGCATGCGCTCCAGATTGGAGCTAATAAGGATGTCCATCGACGGCGAGATGGTCGTGAAGAACGGGCGGTTACGGTCGTAAACGCCGGTGGTCAGGAAGTCGGCAAGCACGTTGTTCTTGTCGCTCGCCACGACGAGCTTGGCGACGGGCAGACCCATGCGCTTGGCATAGTAGCCGGCCAGGATATCGCCAAAGTTGCCGGTCGGTACGCAGAACTCCACGGCGTCGCCGGCCTCGATGGCGCCGGCGCGCAACAGCTGCGCATAGGCGGCAAAGTAGTAGACGACCTGCGGTACCAGACGGCCGACGTTGATGGAGTTGGCGCTCGAAAGCACCGTGCCGGCGGCCTCCAGACGCTCGGCAAGCTCCTTATCGGCAAAGATGCGCTTGACGGCGCTCTGGGCGTCGTCAAAGTTGCCGCGGATGCCGCAGACGGCGACGTTGTCGCCCTCCTGCGTGGACATCTGCAGGTTCTGGACGCGGCTGACCTTGCCCTCGGGATAAAAGACGGTGATGCCCGTGCCCGGCGCGTCGGCAAAACCGGCGAGCGCGGCCTTGCCGGTGTCGCCCGACGTGGCGGTGACGATCATGATGCGCTCAGCTCCGCCGTCCTTGGCAGAGGTGCGGGCCATGAGGCGGGGGAGCATCTGCAGGGCGACGTCCTTGAAGGCGCTCGTGGGACCGCCAAAGAGCTCCATCACATAGGTCTGAGGGGCGTCGGCGCCCAGTGCAGCGTCGAGTTTGACGAGCGGCGTAACCTCTTCACTCGCGAACGTGCCGCGGTATGCCTCGTCGACACACGCCGAAATTTCTTCGGCCGTGTAATCATTCAGTAACATTCCCAACACATCTTGAGCGATTTCAAAGTACGATTTATCTGCAAGCGAGCTGATATCGACCTGCTGGGTGCCGAGCTCGTCCGAGACAAACAAACCCCCGTCGGGAGCGATGCCGGTACGGATTGCCACCTTACTTGAGCACGATAAAGTGCGTCCTCGTGTACTATGATAAGTTCCCATATAACACTGCTCCTCGGATGCCTTGGTCCCAATCGGTGAAACCATGGTATCAGAGCGCGCAAAATAGGTTTGCAGAGGCTTTTTAGAAAGGTAACCTCCAGCCCATGATTAAGATTGCCAAGTTTGGCGGCTCGTCGGTCGCCGACGCTGAACACTTCAAGAAGATCAAGGCCATCGTCGACGCCGACCCTGCCCGCCGTTTTGTGGTGGTTTCCGCCTGCGGCCGCCGCTTTAAAGGCGACACCAAGGTGACCGACCTGCTCTACCTGGTTAACGCGCACGTTAAGTATCACGTGTCGTGCGAGGAACTGCTCGAGGACATTGGCCAGCGCTATTTTGATATCGCTGACGAGCTGGAGCTCACCTATCCCATCCGCGAGGAGTTTGCGGCCTTTGCCGAGCGCGCCCGCTCGGGCGGCTACTCTACCGAGGAGCTCGTGAGCCGCGGCGAGTACTTTACCGCTCGCCTCATGGCCGAGTACCTGGGCCTGCCGTTCCTGGACGCCGCGACGGTTGTGGCATTCCATCACGACGGTACGCTCAGCATGAATCGTACCTCCGAGCTGGTGCAGGAGTACGGTCAGCAGGGCGGCTTTGTTATGCCCGGTTTCTACGGCGCGACGCGTGAGGGCCAGATTAAGCTGCTCGACCGTGGCGGCGGCGATATCTCGGGCTCGATTCTGGCCAAGTGCCTGGGTGCCGACCTGTACGAGAACTGGACCGATGTCTCGGGCTTCTATTCTGCCGATCCGCGTATTGTTCCCGAGGCTCAGCCCATTGCGCGCGTTACCTACGAGGAGCTGCGCGAGCTTTCGTACATGGGTGCAAGCGTCCTGCACGAGGAGGCCGTGTTCCCCGTACGCGAGGCGGGGATTCCGCTAGTCATCAAGAACACCAATGCGCCGCAGGACCCCGGCACTATCATTAGCGAGACGGCTGACGAGGGCGAGGCGGAGCCCATCATTACCGGCGTGACCGGCAAGCGCGGTTTTGTCGCCATCAACGTCGCCCGCGACCGCACCAAGCCTCGTGTTGGCTTTATGCGCCGTGCGCTTTCGGTCTTCGAGCGCTATGACGTTTCCGTCGAGCACATGCCCACCGGTGTCGACCGCTTTGGCGCCGTGGTGCAGGAGCAAGACGTTCACGATTCGCTGTACTCGCTCGTGGGCGACATTCAGCAGGAGGTCGAGCCGCTCGAGATCGAGGTTGTCGAGGGCTTGGCGCTCATCGCTACCGTCGGTCGTAACCTGCGCGGCCGTGCCGGCATCTCTGGCCACCTGTTTGGCATGCTCGGTCAGGCCGGCGTGAGCGTGCGCATGATTTCGCAGAGCTGCGACGAGATCAACATCATTATCGGTGTCGAGGAGAAGGACTTCGACCTGGCGATTCAGACCATCTACCGTGCCTTCTCCGACGAGAACGGCATTGTGAAGGTCTCCGACCTGGAGGCTCCCGCGCCGGTCGATCCCGCCCTGTCAGCGCTCCACAAGTAGCGACTGTCTCGGTAGATTGTTGGGGCACGCGCCAAAAATCTACGGCGGGGCGTTTCGTTTCGGTTTCGTTTCGACGGGGCGGGTTTCGTGTCCGCCCCGTTCTTGTATACACTGGGCAAGAATATCCGGCCTGCTTGGCGTGCAGGCGATAGCCACAACCTTTAAAGGGGGAAGCATGAAACAGTACACGGTTGCTATTTTGGGCGCCACGGGAGCCGTGGGCACCCAGATGCTCGAGTGCCTCAACGAGCAGGAGTTTCCGGTCGGTAAGCTCAAGCTGCTGGCGAGCGCACGCTCTGCGGGCAAGACCGTCGAGTTCCGCGGCGAGCAGGTTGTGATTAAGGGGGCTTGCCCCGAGGCCTTTGAGGGCTGCGATATTGTGCTCGGAGCCGCCGGCGACGATATCGCGAAGGAACTGCTGCCCGAGGCCGTCAAGCGCGGCGCCGTCGTGGTCGACAACAGCCATGCCTTCCGTATGGATCCCGAGGTGCCGCTGGTCGTGCCCGAGATCAATGCCGACGATATCAAGTGGCATCACGGCCTTATCGCCAACCCCAACTGCGCGACCATCATCGGCCTGGTTCCCACGTGGCCGCTGCACCAGCTCGCCGGCGTGAAGCGTATGATCGTCTCGACGTATCAGGCGGCTTCGGGTGCCGGCGCTCCCGGTATGGCCGAGCTCGAGGCCCAGCTGGCCGCCCTGGGCCGTGGCGAGGAGATTCCCGAGCCGCGCGCATTTGCCGCCCAGCTCGCGAGCAACTTGATTCCGCAGATCGGTGGCGTCAAGGAGGAGGGCTTTACCTCCGAGGAGATGAAGCTGCAAAACGAGGGCCGCAAGATCATGCATCTGCCCGAGCTGCGCGTGAACTGCACCTGCGTGCGCGTGCCTGTGCTGCGCTCGCACTCCGAGAGCATTACGCTCGAGTTTGAGCGCGATATTACGGTGGAAGAGGCCCGTGCTGCGCTGGCTGCTGCTCCCGGCGTCAAGCTGGTTGACGATATGGCTGCCGAGGATGCACACGACCGCTTCCCCATGCCGATGGACACCTCCGACCAGGACCTGATTTGGGTCGGCCGCGTGCGCCGCGACATCTCGAACCCCGAGGCTGCGCGCGGCATCACCTTCTGGTGCTGCGGCGACCAAATCCGTAAGGGCGCGGCAACCAACGCCGTCCAGATCGCTAAGCTGCTCTGCGAGTAGTGTGACCTGTCCGGCGGGGGCCGGGCTTAGTTTTCAGAACGTCCTCGACCATGTGTGGCGCCTTGTCCTGCTCCTTCGGAGCCGCGGACAAGGCGCCGCACTGGTCTGCGGAGTGTTCTGAAAACTAAGCCCGGCCCCCGCCTGCGGTGATGCTGTTGCGAGTGGCTTGCGATGGGGTCGTTGTTGGTTGGGGCCGCTGGGCTGATGTGGGGCACGTGGTTGTTGCGGGCCCTGGTCCCGGCGGCGGCCTCGGCGCTTTGCGCCTGCCGCCTTGGGGGGCTGTGGGGCGCGGCCGGCAGCTGCGGCGCTGTCGTGCCTGCTGCCTGAGGTGACTGCGGGGCGTGACGGCAGCTGCGGCGCGCTGCGCCTGCTGCCTGAGGTGGCTTTGGGGTTGGTGCGAATCGGGGTCTAATACTTTCCCGAGAAGTGAACGACCTTATTTGGACCCCCGAAGCATTGGCAATTTTTGACCGCTATTTCCTGCGGTTTTGCTGTGCGAATCCTGCGGTTTTGCGGTCTAAAGGCGTGGATGCTCCGGGGCTTCGTTTTTACTCGTTCACTTCTCGGGAAAGTATTAGAGCTCAGCTGATAGAGGTACCGCTCTGGCGTCGAAGCCCCGCGTCTTCTTCGCTTGATTGGGGAAAACAGCCTCGTTTAAGTAATTGCGAGCCCACCCAGACGTATCTGTGGGGTTGTCTGCACAATTCGCGGTATTATGTTGCGGAGTTTTGAAAGGAGCCGCTGGTGGTCACGACGACGTTTGCTTCGCCTTTGGGCGAAATATTGCTTGCCGCTGATGGCCGCGGTTTGACGGGGCTTTGGTTTGAGGGGCAGGAGCACTTCGGCTCTACGCTGCTCAAAGAAGATCCCGAACATGTTGAAGGGGCCGATGCAGTTTCTGGTGCTGGCGGCATGTCGTCGGTGAGTCCGGCAAATGGTGCGGCGTCTTCGGTGCTTGAGCGTTCATGGGCTTGGCTGAATGCGTATTTTGCGGGGCAGGAACCTCGGTTTACGCCGCCGTTGCATATGATTGGCACGGCGTTTCAGCGCGAGGTCTGGTTTGAGCTGCTTTCTATCCCGCGTGGCGAGGTCGCTACGTATGGTGAGATCGCCCAGCGTGTTGCGGCTCGACATCGTGTACCGGGAAACGAAGCACCCGTTGTGTCTCCCCGTGCCGTGGGGGCCGCGGTCGCGCGAAATCCCATTTCGATCATTGTGCCGTGCCATCGCGTGGTTGCCGCCGACGGTTCGCTCAACGGATATGCCGGCGGACTTGACCGCAAGGAGTGGCTGCTTCGGCTTGAGGGCGCGTACGAGGCGTAACGCTCGAACACTTTGCATAACTAGGATGCCGCGAAGGGACGAGTCGCTGTCTATTCGCGACCAGCATGCGTCCAAGCGCTCGGCATCTGCGTCTTAAGTTTGGCTAAGCCATATCCTGCGTATTTGAAAACGTGCAGGTTGAGTAGCTAAGGCTGCGCTAAGGCGGCTGACGGTGCGCTATTATCGGCAGTATCAAAACCTGTATAGCCGTGCGCTGAAGGAACAACTATGAAGCTGATGCTTGCCGAGGACGAACCCGGCCTCTCCCGTGCCCTTACCGCGATTCTTCAACATAGCGACTACGAGGTCGACACCGCCCTCGACGGTCTGACGGCGCTCGAATATCTGCTCGCCAACGACTATGACGCCGCAATCCTGGACATCATGATGCCCGGCATGGATGGCATTGAGGTGCTCTAGCGCACGCGCGCCGCTGGCAAGCGACTGCCCATCATCATGCTCACGGCAAAAAGCGAGGTGTCCGATAAGGTCGAGGGCCTGGATGCCGGTGCCAACGATTACCTGACCAAGCCGTTTGCCGCCAAGGAACTGCTCGCACGCATTCGTGCCATGACGCGTGCCGCGACGGCAATTGACGCCACGGCGCTCAGCGTGGGCAACGTGCGTCTCGACACGGCATCGTGCACGCTCGTTGGCCCTTTGGGCGAGGAACATCTGGCCAACCGTGAGTTTCAGCTTATGGAGCTCTTTATGCGTAACGCCGGCACGCGCATGCCCACCGAGCGTCTGATGCTCGGGGTTTGGGGTGAGGACGCACCCGAAGGCGCTAACGTGGTGTGGGTCTACATCTCGTACCTGCGCAAAAAGCTGACGGCGCTGGGTGCCAATGTGGCCATCCGCGCGTCGCGCAATCAGGGATATTCGCTTGAGGTTGTCGAGGAAGGCGAACAGGCGTGAGCGTGCGCGCGTGGTGCAAACGCATGACGGAGCGGTTTCACGCCGCCTCGAGTAGTACGGGGCGGGCAAATTCTGTTGACGCATTGGGCTGCCGCCTGCGTCGCAAGTTTATCCTCGTTGCCATGGGCGCCGTGACCGTGGTGCTCACGCTCATCATCGCCGGCATCAACATCGTCAATTATTCGCATGTCTGCAAGATGGCCGACGCTCGCCTGGACTATATCCTGGCGGGCAAGGACGGTATCGATTGGGGGGACAAGCCAAAAGACGATCCCGCTAATGGCAAGGATGCCGGCGATAGCCAGGCGGGCGTTCGCATCAGGCACTTCGAAGGTATGACGGCGGAGTCTCCCTTCGACACGCGCTACTTTACGGTGTCGATTGCCGGCGGGCAGGTGACTGATGTCAACACGGCCCGCATTGCCGCGGTGGGTGCCAAGCGTGCCGCCCGCATCGCTGCAGGACTATATTCCAAGGGCTGGACCTCGGGCTTTTCTGGTAACTACCGCTATACGGTTACGGTTCAGGGCGACGAGACAACCTATGTGTTCGTGGACTGCTCACGCGAGCTTGCAAGCTTTCATTCGTTTTTGAGCGCGAGCGTGGCGATCAGTTGCATTGGCTGGCTGGCGGTGCTGGCAATTGTGGCGGGTGCCTCGGGCGCGGTGATTCGACCGATGGTCGAGAGCTACAGCAAGCAAAAGCGGTTCATTACCGATGCAAGCCATGAGATCAAGACGCCGCTGGCCGTGATTGACGCCGCTAACGAGGTGCAGGAAATCGAGAGCGGCGAGAGCGAATGGACGCAGAGCATTCACGAGCAGGTCGCGCGGCTGACGGCGCTGACGGAGCGTCTGGTGTTCCTGGCGCGTATGGACGAGGGCTCGGCGGGCTTTACCATGACATCGATCGATCTTTCAGAGGCAGTGGACAAGGCGGCGGCGCCGTTTGGGTCGGTGGCGGTTTCGCGCGGAAAGCGGCTGGCGACGTCGATCGCGAGCGGCGTGCGAGCCCATGCCGATGCCGCGGCAGTGGCGCAGGTTGTTGAGCTGCTGCTGGACAATGCCACACGCTACGCAAGCGAGGACAGCGTAATTGAGCTAAGTCTGCGTGCCGTTTCGCGCGGTGCGGGCAAAGGCTCGGCCGATCTTGTCGTATCGAATGCTGTTGATGAGCTGCCCGAGGGTGATCTGGACCGGCTGTTCGACCGCTTCTATCGTGCAGACGTATCGCGTAGCTCCAAGACAGGCGGCTCGGGCGTGGGCCTATCCGTGGTGCGCGCTATTGCCGAGGCCCATGGCGGGAGCGCTTCTGTCTGCGGCCGCGGCAACCAGATCACCTTCACCGTCCGCTTCTAAAACCTGCCAAAAAGGGACAAGTTTATTTTGGCAGGCTCTATCTGGGGAAACGCCGGCGGGGAAGGCTGTGGGCGGAGGGTACGTCCCGGCGTGACGCTGCGGAGCGGGATGCACTTTCCTCTTGGGGCGCCTAGCGGAAACTGCATCCCAGTTTGAGGCTTCAGAACGGGACGCAATTTCCCCTAGGGGATATAAGATGCGACGGGCCACGTCAGGATAATTACCGGACGGCCTAGGAGGCGGCTGGTTGACTGGCCTAAAACCTGATGCGTGGGGCGGCGCTCCACGCTATTCAGCGCGCTTGATAGGATGACGAACCACAGTCTTAAGTTTCTCCGGTGCACATTTGCGCGGATCGGAGAGATAGATTTCGTGATGGAAACGGGTGTCTGAGAAGTCGGGGACATAGCCCTGCTCGGTCGTGTATTCATTCATAGCGTTCACGGTCGCCGGTTCGTTGTCGTAGGGCCCAGTGTGCATGCATTGAACGCAGAGACCCTCGTCAACTTTAAGCAGCTCGACGGCAGAAAAGTCAAGTTTCTTTTTGGTCGTGGCTTCCGCGACTGCCCAGTCAAAGTCATCTCGGGTGACGAAATCGGGCAGGCGAATGCACGAGATAAAGTTGAAATCGTCCTTGCGTACATAATCGATGTCGCCGCTCGGGGAGTCTTGCCACCAGAATCCCTCGAGCGGCGGTACCACAAAGTCGAAATAGCCCTCGATATTCCTTGAGCCTTTCTTCGACATCTTGACGGTATAGGCGATGCCGTAAAGCAGCGGCAGTGCGTTTTGATACTCGCCACCTTCGGTATTTGGGTTGCCCTTTCCGCGAACGGCTACGTAGCTCATGGGTGGGACGGTTACGATGCTCGGCTTGCCTGCGGGCTTGTAGAGCTCCTTGCATTCCTTCTTAAAGTCGAACGCCATGTTGGCCGCCTTTCTGCGTATTGGCCTGCTTAGATAACGGAATCATATCATAGAAACGAACAGCTGTTCGAATGATTTGGCTGACAGATTGAGATACGTGCGTTGTGTTTGGCGGTCGGCCTGACCCCGTCGATGATTTCTCTGCCTTCCCGGCGCCTCATCTATAGCCGCCATTTCCCCATATAAAACCTGCCAAAATAAACCTGTCCCTTTTTGGTAGGTGCGAAATGGGTAATACTAAAGAGTTATCCGACCAGATGGGAATTAATCGATGGCTTATATCGAATTCAAAGACGTCATCAAGGCATACGGCGAGGGCGACGCCCGCATTCACGCGCTCGACGGCGCGAGTTTTACGGTCGAGCGCGGTGAGCTCGCCATTATCCTGGGCGCCTCAGGTGCCGGCAAGACCACGGCGCTCAACATCCTGGGCGGTATGGACACGGTAACCTCCGGCACCGTAACGGTGGACGGGCGCGACGTGAGCTCTGCTAACGAGGCACAGCTCGTGGAATACCGCCGCGCCGACGTCGGCTTTGTCTTCCAGTTCTACAATCTGGTCCCCAACCTGACGGCGCTTGAAAACGTTGAGCTCGCGGCACAGATTTGCCCCGATTCGCTCGATGCCGAGCAAACGCTTCGTCAGGTTGGCCTGGGCGAGCGCCTCGCCAACTTCCCCGCGCAGCTTTCGGGCGGCGAGCAGCAGCGCGTGTCCATTGCCCGCGCACTGGCAAAGAACCCCAAGCTGCTTCTGTGCGACGAACCCACGGGCGCGCTCGACTATAAAACCGGCAAGCAGATTTTGCAGCTGCTGCAGGATACCTGCCGCAAGCAGGGCATCACGGTCATTATCATCACCCACAACTCCGCGCTGGCGCCCATGGCCGATCGCCTGATCCGCTTTAAGAGCGGCCGCGTGGAGAGCGAGACGGTCCAGCAAAATCCCGTGCCTATCGAGACGATCGAGTGGTAGCGCCCATGGACCAAGATCGCCAAAACAGCCAAAACCACGATACGGAGCACGCGGGCCGCGACCGGGAGTTCGCGACCTACCGCACCGCTCAAAGCTCAAACGATATGGTGCCGACGGTTTTCCGCCGTGGCATCTATCGCACAATCCGCGGCAGTCTTAAGCGCTTCCTATCTATCGTGGTCATCACCGCGCTCGGCGTGAGCGTGATGTGCGGTCTTAAGGCGGGCTGCGAGGACCTGTGCGATTCGGTTGACGCCTACTTTGACCAGCAGAATGTCTACGATATCAACGTCCAGTCGACTTATGGCCTGACCGACGATGATCTCGCCGCCATCCAAGAGGTCGATGGCGTCGAGACGGCCGAGGGCATCTACACCGAGACCGCCTACACCGCCGTGGGTACAACGCGCGAGCGCGTGGTCGTGCAGAGTCTCTCCAAGGAGAACATCGATCAGCCGGTGCTCGTGAACGGCGATTTGCCCGAGAGCGCCGATGAAGTCGCGGTGACTTCGAAGTTCCTGAAGGCATCGGGCAAGAAAATCGGCGATACGGTGAGTTTTGCCGCCAATGACGCGAGCTCGTCCAATCAAAGCGCCAAGGACCAGTTTGCCGCGGGTGATTACACCATTACGGCCGAGGTCCTCGATCCCACTGATGTAAGTTCTGACTCGACAGTCAACGCCTTTCGCGCTGCTTCGGCGGCGGACTATAAGTTCTATGTGAGCGAGGACGCCGCGACATCTTCTTCCTACTCCGCGGTCCACGTGATCGTCGAGGGAGCCAAGAGCCTCAACTCCTATTCGGATTCCTACGCGGCAAAGATCAATGAGGTCAAGGGCAATATCGAGAAGATCCGCGAGGAGCGTGAGAAGGCGCGCGCTCAGGAACTGACGGTCGACACGCCGGCAAGCTTGGATGCGGCCGAGCGCCAGGCGAATATGCTCTTTGGGATTGAGCAGGACAACATCAACCGCATGGCAGAGGGCAGCGAGGAGCGCGTGCAAGCGCAGGCCGACCTGGATCAGCGTCGCGCCGCCGCCGACCAGCAGTTTGCCGATGCCCGCGCCGAGCTTTCCGACCTGGGCGAATGCACCTGGTACATCCAGGACCGCGGCAACATCGCAAGCTACTCGAGCGTCGAGAGCGACAGCTCGTCAATTGAGGCCATCGCCACGGTGTTCCCGTTCATCTTCTTTATCGTCGCCGTGCTCATCAGCCTTACCACCGCCACGCGTATGGTCGAGGAGGAGCGCACGCTCATCGGCCTGTATAAGGCGCTCGGTTATTCGCGCGGGCGCATCTTGTCCAAATACGTGGACTACGCGCTGTGGGCGTGTCTGATCGGTGGCGTGCTCGGCAACATCATCGGATTTGTGGGCCTGCCGCTGTTCCTGTTTACGGTGTTCGACGACATGTACTCACTGCCCCAGATGCTGCTTTCGTACGACATCGTATCCTCGATCGTTTCGGTGGCGCTGTTTGCCGTGGGCGTGGTGGGCGCCACGATTATCGCCTGCCGCCACGAGATGGCCGAGACCCCGGCCTCGCTCATGCGTCCCAAGGCCCCGCGTGCCGGCTCGCGCATCTTGCTTGAGCGCATCGGCTTTATTTGGCGACGTATGGGCTTTTTGAACAAGGTCGCTGCACGTAACCTATTCCGCTATAAAAAGCGCGCCTTTATGACCATCTTCGGTATCGCCGGCTGCACGGCGCTCGTGATCTGCGGTATGGGTATTCGCGACACGTCGGTGGCGCTTTCGCCCAAACAGTACGGGCATATCACGCGCTACGACCTGCTGGCGGTCGCCAATCCCGGCGATTTTTCGCAGACGTGCGCGGCATTGGATGAGCGCAGCGCGGCCAATGATTCCAACGTGACCGTGACTTCGATGCTGCCGATTATGACCGACAACGTCACCTTTACATTCGGCGGAAAGAGCGAGACCGTGCAGCTGATCGTGGTGCCCGATGACCGCACGAACGATCTGGACGACTACGTTCGCCTTGAGGATGAGTCCAAAGAGCCGCTGTCTTTGCGTGACGGAGACGTGTATCTGAGCAAGAGTTCACAGCTGGTACTGGGGATTCAGCCGGGCGATACGGCGCACGTCCAGGATTCGTCGCTCAATGTTGCTAAGGTCAAGGTTAGCGACATCTCGCTCAACTATCTGGGCAACACGCTTTACATGACGCAGGGCACCTATGAGCGCGCGTTCGGTCGAAGCGTGCGCCTTAACGGCGTCTTTGTGCTGCTTAAGGGCTCATCTTCTGACCAGATTGCGTTTAGCAAGAAGCTTAAGAGCGACGGTTGGCTCACCATCTCGAGCACGGCCGAACATTGGCAGAACTACGAGGCGAATTTCACTATCATTAATTCCGTCGTGGTGCTCGTGACCTTTATGGCGGCGTGCCTGTCGTTTGTGGTGGTGTTTACGCTGTCCAACACGAATATCTCTGAGCGCGAGCGCGAGCTGGCGACCATCAAGGTGCTGGGCTTCCGCCGTGGCGAGGTGCACCACTACGTCAACAAGGAGACGTTGATCCTCACGGCGATTGGCACCGCACTGGGCGTGCCGCTGGGTGGCCTGCTTGCCGAGAGCTTTACGTACATCCTGCAGATGCCGTCGCTGTACTTTGACGTCGAGGTCGAGCCGCTAAGCTACGTGCTCGCCGTAGTGCTTTCCTTCGGCTTTACGTTTATCGTCAACCTAGCCACCAATCGTACCCTCAACAAGATCGACATGGTCGGCGCCCTCAAAAGCGCCGAGTAACCTGCCTGGGATTCAAGCTGTAGCGAGCTGTAATGTACCACAACCGCATTTTTGCATAAACCGCCCCGCCGATTGCATATTTCGGCGGGGTGGTTGCTTTTTGCCCGCGGGTACCCCAGGGGGCGACGTGCAAATTCCGGAGTATTCAGCATCCCGGAGCCCGCGGGTGCGGGAGCGGGCGCACAAAAGCGCATTGAAAGCCTGACTTTGAGCTCCGGCGCCTCGAGGACCGCTCATTTTTTTGCAGAATGCGGCCCGCGGCGCCTGTCTCTCGCCCAAAATCCAGTATGCAGGCACCCTCGGCTGCTGAATACTCCCAAAAATGCACGCCACACCCCACCCTAGGCACCTGTAGCTACTCTGCGGGCGCGTGGCCTGATAGTAAGTTGCGGTGGAATAGTTCCTGTTTTATGGCTCTGCTATGCCAAACAGAAACTATTCCAACGCAACATATTGAGAGAGCTCTTGGCTGTTGTGCGCACTGACATTTGTCATGAAATGACAGGCCATTAGGGGTTGCTACTTGTAGTTGCGGTAGGGTTGGGGCAGATTCTAACTAGAAATGGTGGTCGCTATCGGTTGTTCTCGGCATACTCGGCTCATTCGATTACGGTCGCCACATGAAAGGAACTGCTATGGATCTTGCGATGGCACAGCGCCTCGTCGATCGCCGCAAAGCTGCCGGTCTTTCCCAGGAGGCTCTTGCTGCCCAGTTGGGCGTAAGCCGCCAGGCTGTCAGCAAATGGGAACGCAGCGAATCCTCGCCCGATACCGATAACCTTATTGCGCTCGCCGCACTGTATGGCGTGTCGTTGGACGAGCTGTTGTATGGGGAAGCGGCTAGCGATGCCGACGACCTTGAGGACGGCAGTGCCGACACCGAGACGGCGGATGTGGCTGACGAGGCTGGGGCTTCTACTGAGCACGCCGATTGCGGCGACAAACCACTTGTCGATATTTCCCTCGCGCGCGGCATCCACGTCATTGATCCCAATAAAGGCGAGGAAGTCCATGTTGGCTGGAGCGGCATCCATGTGACCAACGACCGCAAGGGTGAAGAGGTGCACGTGGGGCCGGGCGGCGTACATATTGACACGCTAGAGGACGACGGGCACAGCGTGCACACCAATGCCGATGGCACCGTGGTTATCGACGGCGAACAATTCTCCAGCTGGAAAGAGGCGCGCGACAAGCTCGACCATCATGGCAAGCATTTCCACACCAAGCTCGGTCGCGCGTGGAATAAGTTCCCCTTCCCCGTGCTTGTCGCCCTCGCCTATCTGGCGCTCGGCATTATTTGCGGCGTGTGGACTACGGGACTTTTCCTCGTCTTTTTGATTCCCGTCTACTACGCGCTTGGCGATTTCATCGACCGACGTCATCTGTCAAAGCTTGTCGACGCCGTCTACCCGGCAGCTGCCATAACTTGGTTCCTCTACATGTGGCTCTGCCTGGGACAGCCCCATCCCGCATGGGTCATCCTCATCACGATTCCCATCGTAAAAGCGCTTATGCACTGGTGCCGCAAACAATGGAAGCACCGCAAACAGGCCTAAACCGCCCTAACCCGCCAGCGCCACTCATCCGACACCGCCCGTCCCTTCCAAGTTGCGGTGATATAGGGACTGTTTTGAGACTCCAAAGCGCCAAACAGTCCGTATATCACCGCAACTTACAAACAACTGGGTCAGTTCCGGCACGGAGATTAGCATTGAGCTGACCGCGCGCCAAGAAAAGGGCCTATTTACTACGTTTAACTCGATGGGGCCAACCATGACCGCCTTTTTCGAAAATCGACAGGCCTTCTACCTGCGGTTTTATTTTTCGTTTTCCCGGCATGGTTGAGGGTATCCAATTAAACGTAGTAGATAGGCCCGTTTTGTGGCATACGACCCATTCAGGCCCAATCTCGAAGGCTAAAGAGAGCCTCTCATCTACGCCCGCGAACGAAAACCAAATAGAATGAAAGGCAAATGGAAAAGCCCGTTTAGCGAGCGGAGGACATATGCGCGACGTAGCCGAAAGCGACTGGAAGCTGTTTAAGAAAATGCTTCCCCAATGGCAAGAACGTTATATGGAAAAGCTCATCGGCCAGTACGTTGAGATGCTGAACGGCGACAGCGAAGCGTCCAGTAGATTTTGGGCACTAGAAGAGCGTATCAATAGGGATAAGCTGTCCTCAGGAGTGCTGGTGAACGACCTTCGCCGCAGTACAATGCACCGTGAGATAGCTAATTTGCTTATCGACAGCGTGATTACCCTCGACGATCTTGATGGTTTTACCGAAGACATTAAAAGCTATGCGCAACACTGGACTGGCCAGTAAGAGCACTGAACGACAGACATTCCCAGCAAAGCGGGGCAAACGCCGGGCCACCTAATGGTTGTCCGGCGTTTGCCCAGATTAACCTGCCAAAGATGAACCTGTCCCTTTTTGGCGGGTTACTCGGCGCTTTTAAGAGCGCCGAGTAACCCGTTCTGGGATTCAAGCTGTAGCGAGCCACCGACGCGCCCACAGCCACTAAATTGCATAAACCGTCCTGCCGATTGCATATTTCGGCGGGGCGATTGCTTTTTGCCTACGGGTAACCCAGGGGCGCCGTGCAAATTTCGGAGTATTCAGCATCCCGGAGTCCGCGGGCGCGGGAACGGGTGCACAAAACCGCGCTGAATGCCCTGGTCCTGGACCCCCAATGCCTCAAGAGCTGGCCATTTTTTACAGAACGCGGCCCATGGTGCCTGCCTTTCGCCCAAAATCCAGTATGCAGGCACCCTCGGCTGCTGAATACTCCCAAAAATGCACGCCGCATCCTACCCCAGGCACCCGCAGCAAGAAGACAAATAGCCTCGGTCTCCCTAGTTACCGTAGGAGGCCCCAGGGCTTACCTCCCAAATCTTTCCGCAGGACGGAAGGACCCCGCCGCGCGAAGCGCGCAGCGGGGTCCTGACATGTCCGAGGACGATTTGGGAGGTAAGCCCTGGGGCCTCCGATGGGAGCAGTTCCAGCCGGGGCTATTCGTCGCCGAAGCTGATGCCCAACGCCTTGGCCTCGCGTACCAGGTCGCTCTGGGGATCGACATACTTGAGCTTGCCGGCGACCTCCTCGAGCGGCATGTGGCACATCTTGCCGTCACGCAGGGCAATCATGTAGCCAAACTCGCCGCGCAGGCAGCCGAGCGCTGCCTCGACGCCGCACTGGGTCGCAAAGATGCGGTCCTGGGCGTCGGGCTGACCGCCGCGCTGCGTGTGGCCGGGGATGGCGACGCGGGTCTCGCGACCGGTCTTGGCTTCGATCTCCTTGGCGATGTCGTACACGATTGACGGGCTCGTGCGCTCGGCGAGCTTCTTCTTGTACTCCTTCTTGGACAGCGCCGCGTCCTCCTTGGAGATAGCGCCCTCGGCGACGGCCACGATGGTAAAGCGGCTGCCGGTCTCCATGCGATGCTCGATGGTCTTGATGACGTTATCCATGTCGTAGGGGATCTCGGGAATCAAGATGACATCTGCGCCGCCCGCGACGCCAGCATACAGCGGAATCCAGCCAACCTTGTGACCCATGATCTCGATAACGAACACGCGCCCATGGCTCGAAGCGGTGGTGTGGATGTCGTCGATGCACTTGGTAGCGACGTCGATGGCGCTCGTAAAGCCAAACGTCAACTCGGTGCCCCAGGTGTCGTTATCGATGGTCTTGGGCAGGGCGATAACGTTGAGGCCCTCTTCGCGCAGGCGGTTGGCGGTCTTGGTGGAGCCGTTGCCGCCCAGCATAAACAGGCAGTCGAGCTGCAGCTTATGATAGGTGTGGACCATCGCCGGCACCTTCTCGACGCCGTCGGCCTCGGGAGTGTCCAGGCGCTTGAACGGCGTACGGCTCGTGCCCAGGATGGTGCCGCCGCGGGTGAGGATGCCGCTAAAATCGGCGGGAGTCATGACACGGAATCTGCTGTAGATAAGGCCCTGGTAGCCGTCCTCAAAACCATAGATCTCGATAGGCTCTTCGCTGTTGGTCATAAGCGTTTTGACGATGCCGCGCATAGTGGCGTTGAGCGCCTGGCAGTCGCCGCCACTGGTAAGAAGACCGATCCTAAGCATGATGAATCCTTCCGGGCAAGTTATAACATGCGCATAAGTTTACCCCCGCACACTGTTGATACGGGGTAAAACGTGTTAGCTCAAGCGTATGGAAATGTAAACAACGTCAGGCGAGCGTAAGGCCGACGGGCCTGGCTCCTTACAGTGCGAAGGCGTCGACGTCGCCCCAGTGGCGGCGCAGCGTAATAGCGGCGGCGGGCTCGGTGTTGTCAAAGACGACCGACCATTGCGTATTGCTGGTGATGTCTTCCGGATTGGGTTCTTGCGCTGCGGCGCGCAGGGCTTCCCAGACAATCGTTTCGTCCTGGGCACCGACATGGGCGTCAAGGACATCGGCGATTGCGACGGCGCGCTCTTTGCCATGGCCCAGCTCGCCATTCTTTTGGTTGGGCAGCACTTCGTCGCCATAGCAGGCGTAGAAATTCGTAACCTGGCGTACGGGAGTCGCTTTGAAAGCACGGTCCGGATCGCGCGGATCCCACTCTACTACGTGCGCGTCACCGGCGGCGTCGTTGATAAAGAAGTGGTAATCGCGTCCTGCCATGGCGTGCATGTCGTAGGCGGAAAGCAGGTCGACAGCTTCTTGCGTGGTGGCGGCACGGTCGAGCACCAGACGGATGGCGAGCGAGGTATTGATGACGGGGCGTTGCGTGTCCTGGTCACAGGGCTTGGAATCCAGGGTGAGTACGGCAATGGACACGCCGCATTCGTTAACACCGTCGAGCTGGGCAAACGGGCCCATGAGTGCCGCGGCGCGTCCGGCGACGGAGTCAAGCGGAGTGTTATCGCCCAGGTTGTTAAGGGCGGCAAGCCCGATGGAAGCATAGCCGCCGCGTGGGTGATTGCGCACCAGCAGCGCCGAGGTGTCGTCCTTAAAGTCGTAATTGCGACCGGTGCGCACGCGGCCTTCGGCATCTACGGCGACAAAAGCGCTGCAGGCAAACTGGGGCGCCTGGACATGTGCCGGCACACCGGGCAGCACCTGCGCCACCACGGCATCGATGTAGGCCTGGTCGTCGCGCACGCCAGCGGCGATGATGCGATCGAGATCGTAGTCGTAGGCGATGTCGATTGCGTACAGGTCATAGCCATCCGCGTAGCCGGTCAAGCGTTTGAGCGACGCGGCGGACTTGATTTGCTTGTGATAAACGATACCGGTGGCAGCGGCAAGGCCGACGGCGACTCCCGCGACACCGCAGGTGATGGCAATGTTACGTGGCTTCATGACGGCTCCTCTCGTCCTGTTAGCGCAATTGTCGCAAAAGGAGCGCGGGCATGATGGCTCAACTTGGTGAGTGGCGCGGAATTAAGCACGGAATGAAGAGTGCGGCGCTGGCGTGGCGGGGTATGCTGGAGGGGACCATCAACCCAGCGAAAGGGGAGAGTATGACGGATCAGGAAACGCCCGAGCGCGCGCATATGACGGCCGATGATATCGAGGCCGCCAACGACCTTATCGACTTTATCGAGGCATGCCCCAGTATGTTCCATACGGCGGCGACCATTATGGCCGAGCTCGACGAGGCGGGCTTTACCTACCTGCCCGAGAATGCGGCGTGGGACATCGAACCGGGCGGGCGTTATTACACGCAGCGCAACACCTCGAGCGTTGTTGCCTTTAAGGTGGGCGAGGACCTGGCCGCGACGTGGGGCGAGGACGGCGTCGCCGGTGACTATCATTTTCAGCTCACGGCGTCGCACAGCGATTCGCCGACGTTTAAGGTCAAGGCCGTGCCCGAGCTCGATGGCGCAGGCGAGACGCTGCGCCTGAACACCGAGGCCTACGGCGGCATGATCGACTACACCTGGTTCGACCGCCCGCTGGCGCTGGCCGGACGTGTGCTGGTGCGCGAGGGCGACCGTATTGAGAGCCGCCTGCTTGCCACCGAGCGCGAGGTCGCTATTATCCCGAGCCTTGCCATCCACATGAACCGCGGCGTTAACGAGGGCTTTGCTCCCAACCGAGCCGTCGACCTGTGCCCGCTCATCAGCGCCGGCGAGCTTAAACAGGGAGATTTTGACGTACTGATCGCTGACGAACTGGACGTTGAACCCGAGCAGATCCTAGGTCGCGATCTGTTCCTGGTCAATCGTCAGGATGCGCGCATTTGGGGCTGGGCCGACGAGTTTATCTCGACGCCCAAGCTCGACGACCTGGCCTGCGCCTACACCTCGCTGCAGGCATTTTTGGGTGCCGAGAATGCGCATGACATCTCGGTCTTTTGCTGCTTTGATAACGAGGAGGTTGGCTCCGAGACCAAGCAGGGCGCCATGTCGACGTTCTTGGCCGACGCGCTGCGCCGCATCAACGGATCGCTGGGCTTTGACGACGAGTCGTACCATCGCGCACTTGCCGCATCGATGCTTGTGAGCTGCGACAACGCGCATGCCGTGCACCCCAACCACGCCGAGAAGTGCGATGCTCGCAATCAGGTTGTGCTCAACGGCGGCATTGTCATTAAGGAAGCCGCCAACCAGCACTACTGCACCGATGCCTTTAGCCGCGCGGTGTTCCAGGCCATCTGTGATGACGCCGACGTACCCACACAGGCCTTCGCCAACAAGAGTGATATGGCCGGAGGCTCCACACTCGGCAACCTGTCCAATATGCAGGCGAGCATGCATGCCGTGGACGTGGGCCTGCCGCAGCTGGCCATGCACTCAAGCTACGAGACCGGCGGCGTACGCGACGTGATGTACGCCATCCGCGCCCTCACCGCCTTCTACGAGCGCGACCTCCATATCAACGGAGCCGAAAGCGCGGAGCTCTAAAACCTGCCAAAGAGGGATGTTGATTTCGGCAGGTTTTATCTGGGCGAATGCAAAGGGTGAAACCGAGCTAGATCTGTGATATGTGGCCGCCGAGGTGCAGTGTGCCTCGGCGGCTTTTTGTGTACAGAGTACGGCTAATGCTTATAAATGCTATACATGCTTTACGTATCTACCATAGAGTTTTATGATAGTTTTGAAGTATTAAGGAGGGGTCATGACCACAACAGCCGCTCAGATCAACGTGCGTCTCGATGCCGATCTTAAAAGGAGTGGGGACGCCGCTCTCTCCAGGGCCGGTATGACGCCGAGCCAAGCGGTGCGTGCGCTCTGGCAACTTGCGGCATCTCTGGCTGATCGGCCCGGCGCGCTCGAGGATATCCTGCTGCCCAGTCGTGCCCGGGCGGAACAGCGCGAGCGCGAAAAGGCCGCCAAACGTAAGCTCGAGCTCATGGATCAGGGGTCGAAGCTGTTCGCTGCCGTTTGCCGTGAGTCGGGAATCGATATGGCCAGGGCTCAGCCATCGGACGACGAAGAGCTCAAACGGAATGCCTATGCGGATTGCTATGGCGAGGAGATGAGCTGGCTCTATGAGTGAGGCTCCAAAGCGCATCTTGGTTGACACCAACGTGTGGCTCGATTACTTCATTCCCTCACGACGTGGTCGTTCGGTAGCGATTGAGTTTTTACGCGATGCATGCACGGCGCAGGTGGATTTGCTGTATGCGGCGACATCGTCCAAAGATCTGTTCTATTTGATTTCGAGCGAACATAAGGCGTGGTATCGGCGCGAGCATGGCTCACTATCCCAAGATGCCGCCGTGGCGGCGACATCACTTGCATGGGATTGCCTCGACGTTTTGTCGCAACTTGCCACGCCGGTACCCTGCGACCTGAGTGACATATGGATGGCGAGCAAGCAGCGTAATCTCCATAGCGATTACGAAGACGATTTAATCATCGCTGCGGCAATGCGCGCAAAGGCAGATCTCCTGGTTACTAACGATGCCAAACTCTGTTCACACGCACCCGTCGCAGCAATGAGCGCAGAAGACGCAAAGAATTACTTAGCAACGCTCTAACAATTTGAAGACCCCACAGGTTGAGCAAAAGTCAGCGAGAGTCTGCCGTTTGAGCCAAGGTGCCGTGAAATGAAAAGGCGCTGACCTTCTGGTCGCGCCTTTGAAATTGAACGGCAGATTGGCCAAACGGCGGGCTCGCAGCGTCGACCGGTCCGCCGTTCGTTAGAACGGCGGAACCCATGGGGCTCGCAGCGTCGAGGGGTTCCGGCGTTTGGCAAAACGCCGGAACAATTAGTGTTCGATCCAGCAGCGTAGGGTCTCGCCGGCCTGCAGGTGACGCAGATTCTCCGCGGCAATGTCGACGACGTTGTTGAGGGTGGCGGCTAGATGGAACCAGCCAGAGACGTGCGGTGTGATGAGCATGTTGGGCGCATCCCACAGCGGGCTTGTCGCGGGCAGGGGCTCGGGGTCGGTGACGTCGACCGCGGCGCCGGCGAGATGTCCCGACTCCAAGGCGGCAACCAAGTCGTCGGCGACCACAAGGTCGCCGCGGCCGCCGTTGGCAAAGAAGGCACCCGGCTTCATCGCGGCGAAGAACTCGGCGTTCGCCAGGCCGCGGGTCTCGGGTGTGCTCGGCATAAAGGATGCGACGATGTCTGCCTCTGCCAGGCGCTCAGGTAGAGCGTCCATGCCGTCCATGTCCTCAAACACAATGGGGTAGACGAGTGGATGGCGCTTGATGCCGCGGACGTGCGCGCCCATGTTGCGGCAGAGCGTGGCAAAGTGGCCGCCGATATCGCCCGAGCCCAGCACCAGCACGTTGGCGTTTTTGAGCGAGGTGACCGGCCCCAAATCCTCCCAGCGATGTTCGCGCTGCAAGTCATGATAGCCGGGCAGGCGCTTCATCATGGAAAGGAGCATGGCAAACATGTGCTCGCTCACGGCCTGACCGTAGGCGCCGATCGAGCAAGACAGCTTGGCTTCAGCCGGCACGGTGCCGGCGGCCAAGTAATCGTCATAGCCGGCGGTCTGCAATTGCAACAGCTGGAGATGCTCGCATGCGGTAAGCAAGGCAGGGTCTATGTTGCCCAAGATTACGTCGGCGTTGGCGACCTGCTCACGCGTGATGGCGTCGGAGCTCGTGTAGATAAAGTCCTCGCCCGGAGCGCTCGACTCAAGAATTGCGCGATGACGGTCGTTGACGGGCAACAAAACCAGGATGTTCACAAACAGTCCTCTCCGTCCAACCTGTCAAAAGGGGACAGGTTTATTTTTGGCAGGTTTTATCAGGCAAAACGTTCAAATAAAACGCCGGACGCAAGACGAGCGTGCCCGTCAGCATCCGGCACATCCACGGCTACCAGCTCAGCAGCTCGTAGCCGTCCTCGGTCACCACGAGCTGTACCTCGCATTGGGCCGAATCGCTGCCGTCCTTGGTGCGTACGCACCAGCCGTCACCCTTGCTAATCTTGATGTCGGGCGCTCCGGCATTGACCATGGGCTCGATGGTAAAGACCATGCCCGGGGCCATGATGGTGTCCACATCGGGTGCCTCGGTGGTAAAGCCCACAAACGGGTCCTCGTGGAACTCCTTGCCAATGCCGTGTCCGCCGTACTCGCGCACCACGCTAAAGCCGGCGTCCTCGACTGTCTTTTGCACGGCCTCGGCCATAACGGACAGCGGCAGCCATGGCTTGACGGCCGCCAGACCCGCCTCCACGCTGGCGCGGGTGACCTCGACCAGGCGCTGGCGCTCGGCAGAGACCTTGCCGATGCAGAACATGCGGCTTGAGTCGCTAAAGTAGCCGTCTAGGATCGTGGAACAGTCCACGTTGATGATGTCGCCCTCGTGCAGCACATCCGTATCGCAGGGGATACCGTGGCAGACCACATCGTTGATCGAGGTGCACACGCTCTTGGGATAGCCCTCGTAGTTGAGATCGGCCGGCGTGCCACCGTGCTCGACGGTGTAGTCGTAGATCATCTGGTCGATCTGGTTGGTGGTCATGCCTGCGGCGATATGCTCGCCCACATAATCGAGCACGCCCACGTTGATGGCGGCCGAGCGCTTGATGCCCTCGATATCGGCGGGCGTCTTGTAGAGCGTGCGGGGCAGAACCTCCCAGCCCTCTTCCCACAAGCGCTCGAGGCGCTCATCAAAGGCGCTATGGCATTTCTTATATTTTTTGCCGCTGCCGCACCAGCAAGCGTCGTTGCGGCCGGGCACGGGTCCTTTGTCAAACATGGCTAACTTCCTTTCATTCGCAGCTAGTATAGCCCACCCATGTGTCCATAAAAGTTGCGGTGATATAGTTCCGATTTAAGCGGTTTAACAGCATAAATAGGAACTATATCACCGCAACTGATGGAGCGGGATGGCTGACACTAGCTGCTGCGTGGTTTTGCTAGTAGCTCACCTGGCAGGGGATGCCGAGGGCTTGGACGCGCGCGGCAATGGCATCGAGCACGTCGGGCGCCGCTTTAGCAAGGCCGGCGACCGGTGTCTCGCGCGCCACCGTGTAAATGGTCGCCTCCTGTGGGCGAATGCGCTCGAGCGCCGCGAGCCAAGGGCCGACGTACTCCTCGCCGGTGTTATCGAGAGACTTGCCCCGGTGCTCGCCGGTCAAAAAGATCGTCTGGATAATGACGCGGCCGTTAAAGCTCGCGAACGTCTCGATCTGGTGCTCTACATCGTAGGGGCCAACGGGCTGGTCGAGCAGCTGGATAAAAGCCGGGGCGACCGTATCGAGCTTGAGGATGTTGTCGTCGACCATCATGAGCGCATCGTGTACCTGGGGATGGTCGGCGCGCGTGCCGTTGGAAAGCACGGCAATCTTGGTGTTTGGGGCCAGCTCGTCGCGCAGCGCGACGGCGCCGGCGATGGCCTGCGGAAACTCCGGTGCGGCGGTGGGCTCGCCGTTGCCTGCGAAGGTGATTACATCGGGGAGCTCGCCCTCGGCTGCCATCTCGCGCAGCTTTACCTCGAGCGCGTCGAGTACCACGGCAGCTGTGTTGTACGGCTCATGGCAGGGGCGCTCAGCGTTGAGACCGTTTTCGCAGTAAATGCAGTCGAATGTGCAGATTTTGCCGCTGGCCGGCATCATGTTGACGCCGAGCGAAAGGCCCAGGCGACGGCTGCGAACGGGCCCAAAGATGGGGCCGGCATTCAAAAACGTAGACATAGGCATATGCTCCTCAAGACAATTGTGCCTAAGCATAGCATCGGCTCCAAAGCAAGGTGTAGGCTCTTGCTTTACAAGTTTCGTTTTTTCACGTCGCTCATTATGCCGTGCCATGAAAAGCCTCGGGTCGGGTACAGTTAATCTGTTAACAAGTCGTAAGGCAATGCGGGTCCATCCAATCGTACTGACGTGCAACTGGATGGGCGTTGATGATGGGGGCACAACATGGATTTTACGGTCGAGAATGCGGGCACTACGATCGCCTGCCGCGAGTATGCCGGCCCGGTTGTATCGTCCGATGCATCCGCCTTGGTTTGCGTGCACGGTGCCTGCGTCGACGGCGTCTTTTTTGACGCCATCGCCCGCGAGCTCGCCCGTGACTGTCGCGTCATTGCCTACGACCGCCGCGGTTGCGGCGAGAGCGGCGACGCTGCAGACGGACGCTACGACCTCGCTGCCCAGGCCGCCGACCTACAGGCTGTTATCGAGCATATTGGCGCTCCGGCAAACGTGCTCGCGCACAGTGCCGGTACGTTGGTGGCCCTGGAGCTTCTCCGTGCAAACCCCGCCATAATCTCGCGTGCGATTCTGCATGAACCCGCCGTGACGGATGAGGGCGCCGGCCTGGGCGCGGCCCCGGTCTTGCTCGAGATGATCGCCGCGGGAAAGGTCTCCAGGGCATTACGGGCCTTCCTGGGCGCCATCGGCGATTCGGACCCTGAGGCCCCCAAGTTAACCGAGGCGGAAGCCAAGCATGCCCTGCGCAACGGCCGTAGTTTCATGGCGAACGAATACGGGATTACTATGACCTGCGTTCCCGATTGGGATAGCGTCCGTGCGTCGAAAACGGTGGCCGCCGTGCTCCTGGGCGAGCTCTCGATTGGCACGCCTCGCGAGGCGGGCACGAGGGTGGCGGCTGAGCTTTTGGACTGTCCGCTCGTAATGGTTCCCGGCGCGCACAACGGCCTGCGCGATCGCCCGGGAGCGGCTGCCCAGACTGTCCTTGGCATCCTGGGGCTCTAACACCCGCAATAGCCAAAGCAGACTTCACCCACAAACGTTTCGGCATTGTTAACAAATGTGTTCAAAACCTCACGTCTGCGGCTTCAATCGCGCCGTCTGCCAACTCATAAAAATGTAACAGCATTTACGTGCTTACCTGCATCGGCAAGGTGTTACCCTTGTAACATTTGGAACCCACCGCTACCATGCGAAGCTATCGAAAGGGCCCCATATGCTCAATAATCACGAGGTCAATCTAACCGACGAGGAGGCTGCCGCCGAGGTCGCCCGTGTCGCGAAGACCTACCCCGTGGTACGTTTACTGTCGGCCGATCAGATTAAGAGCGAGCCTAACTGCCTGCTCGCCGGCGATCGCTGCCCTTGTTTGCGCCAGGCAAGTCTTGAGGCCTTGACAGATTCCGATGAGGTGTCGGAGCAACTGCTCAACGATGGCGTTGAGTACCGTGCCCATCTGCGCCCTCTGAAGGTCGAGGGCGAGCCTCATGTCCTGCTGATGGTGCGTCCGATCGATGGGCAAGAGGCCGCAAAAGAGGACCTTGTCTACACCGATGTGCTGACGAGCGTGCACAATCGCCGATATTACGAGGAAAAGCTCCGTAGCGCCCGCATGAACGCCGGCGTTGCGATGATCGACCTTGATGATTTTAGGGTCTTCAACGATACGTGTGGCCGTCATGCCGGCGACCTTGCGCTCGGTGCCGTGGCGACAGCCATGCGCAGCGGAATCCGTTCGACTGACGAGCTTGTGCGCTATGGCTGCGACAAGTTTGTGGTTGTCATGCCCAATATTCCCTCCGATGACTTCACCCGTCGCCTGCATCAGGTGTCCGATGCCGTTCGTTCCACGATTATTCCGGGCCATGAGTACGTGAGCTTGACGGCATGTGTTGGTGGCGTTCGTATTCATGGCGAGACGGTCGATGAGGGCGTTGGCCGCGCTGTCCAGTTACTGAGCCGCGCTAAGGCAAAAGCCGGTACGGTCGTGACCGATGCCGATTCCATCGAGGCCTTCCAAAGTGAAAAGCCTTTGGTACTTATTGTCGATGACTCCGAGATGAACCGAGTCATTCTCAGCGAGATGCTCAAGGACGAGTATTGCATCCTCGAGGCCGATAACGGTCGTACGGCGCTCGACATGGCCGACCGCTATGGTGATGAGTTGTCGCTCGTACTGCTGGATATTGTCATGCCGGGCATAAGCGGCTTTGAGGTGCTGGCCGGTCTGTCGCGCCGATCGGGTATCGACAATCTGCCTATCATCATGATTTCGAGCGAAGATTCCGATGATATGGTTCTGCGCGCGTACGAGCTAGGCGCCTCGGACTATATCAACCGCCCGTTTGACTCCCGTGTCGTGCGCCGCCGTGTAAGCAACACCATCCGCCTATACGCCAAACAGCGCCGCCTGACGAGCCTGCTGTCCCAGCAGTACAACGAGCGTGTCAAGAACAGTCGCATGCTCATCGACATCATGGCTGGCGTCATGGAGCTTCGCAACGGCGAGAGCGGCAGGCACGTTACGAACATCGAAAAGCTGACCGAGCTGCTGCTTGGCTGTCTGGTCCAGCGTAGCGACACCATTTCCCTTGACAATGAGGAGCGCTCCACGATTGCCCTGGCTTCGGCGCTGCACGATATCGGCAAGATGTCGATTGACGATGCGATTCTCAACAAACCCGGGCGCCTTACGCCCGAGGAGTTCGAGATTATGAAGACGCATACCACAATCGGCGCCGACATGCTGCTTGAGCTGGGTAGCCATCACGCCGGCAATGCGCTTATGGAATATGCGTACCAGATTGCGCGTTGGCATCACGAGCGCTGGGACGGCAAGGGTTATCCCGATGGCCTTAAGGGCGACGAAATTCCCATTGCCGCACAGGTGGTTTCGGTGGCCGACGTGTACGATGCTCTGACGAGCGTGCGCGTGTGCAAGGACGCTATCCCGCACAAGGAGGCAATTCAGATGATCCTGGACGGTAAGTGCGGCACCTTTAACCCGCTGCTGCTCGATTGTCTGCTCGAGGTGCAAGACCAAATTGCCGAGACGTTGGCACGCCCCGCCGACGTTGTCGCGTTTCCCATGATTTAGTTTGACCAAAGGAGTTTTTAATCCATGATTTCCATGCGTGAGGCGTATGAGAAGATCGGCGCCAATTATGATGACGCGTGCGCTCGGCTGATGGGCGAGGAAATGCTCGCCCGCTTTGCCCTCAAGTTTTTGGATGACGAGAGCATGGACAAGCTGGAGGCCGCCATGGCGGCGGGAGACGCCGAAGGTGCGTTTATGGCAGCGCACACGCTCAAGGGCGTGAGCCAGAACCTGGGATTCGATAATCTGTACGAGCCGGCGGTCGTGGTGACCGAGGCGCTGCGCGGCGCCGATGCCGTTGACGGCGCTCGCGAGGGGATGCATGCGCTGCAGCAGCAATATGCGGCTACGATGTCGGCCCTGCGCGAGGCGGCCGAATAAGGGCTTGCGAGCCTTGATGACAATGAGAGTGGATAATCTCCCGTTTTAGGCTCGGTGGTGGCCTCAAAGTGGGAGATTATCCACTCTCGTTCGATACGTGTCCAAAAATCCACTCTCACCCCTTCCGATTAGTGAATGGCCTATGCGCACTGGCGGGGCTTTCCGCATGCAATCTATATCGTTGTTCGATAAACTGTTCGAATAACGATAGAGTCGATGAGGGTGAGTGTATGTCTAACAGCGTTCAGCGTATGGCCAAAGCGGGCGAAAATATCAGGAAGCTTGGCTTTTGCATGGCAGCCGTTTTTGCAGGGATGCTCGTCGCTTTTGCCGCGTTGGTTGTTTACGTGATCTGGTATGCGGTTGCAAACGTTGCCTCTGTCGATTCTTTCGGCGTCGTGACGCTTCTCGATGGCGGGTGCATCGTTATCCCAAGCGGACTGTGCCTGGCACTCGTCGTGGGTATTTCGCTTGTCGTTCTGTGTGGGATCAGCCGTAACATCTCGCGAGGCGTCTCGCCCTTTACCAAGACGCATGTGCGGCTTATCCGTGTTCTTGCGCTTGCCTTTGCTGTTAACGCCGCGGTTTCGCTTATTGGTGCCTACGGATCGGTCAATCTTACCATTGGTGGGCTGGAGCTTTACGTCGTGCCTCATTCCTTCGTTATTGAGATTTGCCAAGGCGTTGCCTTTGATGCGGGGTCGCTTATCGGCGCGGCTGTCTGTCTGTGTATCTCGGTGATCTGGAGTTATGCCTCGCTGCTCCAAGAGCAGTCTGACGAGCTTGTGTAGGAGGAAGCATGAGCTATCTCATCATCGAGCTTGAGACGCAGCTACTTAAGACCGGAAAGACCAGTGCTGATCTGATTCGTGCCACGGGGCATACTCCGGCTAATATTTCTAAGCTAAGAAACGGAAAAATTAAAGCTATTCGCCTTAAGACGCTTCTCGATATTTGCGATGAACTTGACTGTCAACCGGGAGATATTATTCGGCGGGTGAGTGAGAAAGAGCTTGAGGAGCTTATTGTTGAGCGTGCAAAAAATGTCGTGAGGCAGATGCGGAATGGTGGAGGCAATGAGGCGTCGCTTCCGACATCAGTCTTTGCTGTAGATTTGAGCGACGAGTAGCATATAGCGAGCAGCTAAAACGAGATATTGGTGTGATGGGGCCCGTGTCTAGCGCGGGCCCCATCTCTTTAAATTATCTTGACAAATATAAGTTATCGATAAACAATAACACGAAGTAAAAGCGATAATAGAAAGGAGGAACGATATGAGCTGGATTGTCAAACCGAGTTATGTGGACCCCGGTGGTGGGTGCAACGGTTACTGCAAGACATTCTGTGGAGCACGCACTTGCGTCAATAACTGCAGCAAAAACTTCTGTTTAGTTAATCTCTAGCAGTTGCGGCTGCTGCCAGGCGACAGTCTGGCAGCAGCGGTTTTGCTATCAAGTAGAACGGGAGGCCAATGAGTGCATCAGCGATAAAGCTATCAAAGGTGTCAAAGCGCTACGGGAAACGGCGCGTTTTGCATGACGTTTCCTTCGAGGTGCATCAGTCTGAGCTCTGTGCCCTTGTCGGTGCAAACGGTGCGGGCAAAAGCACGCTTATTAAAATCGTCTTGGGCCTCTGCGAGCCGTCGTCGGGGAGCGTGGAGCTCTTTGGAGGCAAATCAAAGAGAGAGCTTAGCCTGATGCGGACGCGTGTCGGCTATGTGCCAGATTCCAGCGGAGCATACCAGTCCCTCAGTGCGGTTGAGAATCTTCGGATCCGATGTGCGGAATGGGGGCTTGATGAGAAACGTGAGGTTCCTCGCGTTTTGAGTCTAGTTGGACTGGACGTCGAAGAGAAAAAGAGCGTAAGCAGTTTTTCTCTGGGAATGAAACGGCGGCTGGATATAGCTACGGCTTTGTTGGGTGACACTGACCTGCTTATTTTTGATGAGCCAGCAAACGGTTTGGACCCGCTGGGCATCGAGAGTATATGGGCCCTTATCGGTCGATTGAATCGAGAACAGGGTAAGACCATGCTCATCTCTAGCCATGATTTGGATGAGTTGGCATCAGTTGCAACAAGTTGCGTGTTTATTCATGACGGCGAACTGCTGAAAAAGGAATCGATGGACGTCATAAGGGATGAGGCGTCGTCCCTAAAAGAGTATTACAGGCGCTTGATGAAGGCGGTCTCGCTATGAAGCGGGCGATCCATCCCATAAAGGCAGATATGATGCGTTTGCACAGGATGTTTCCGGCGAAGTTTGGTCTTGCGCTTATTCTGGCGTTCGGCCTTCTCTTCGGTGTCTTTCTAAAAAACGGAACAACGTTGCTCGCCTTTGGCAATAGCGTTTTTGGGGAGGATATTGGTTTCTGCTGGAATGTAATCGATCCTTCTGCACCCGATGAGTCCCTTGTGCGCAGTGCTTTTGCCGGCACGTCTCTGTTCGTTCCGCTCATCGTTTGCCTGGCGATTTTACAGGAGCGCGGCTATGAAGAGGGACACCGAATTTCTTCAGCAAGAGGTCTTACCCGCTTTAATGGGGTCCTAGCACATGTGCTTTCGTCTGCTTTAATAATTGGCGCAGCATATAGTGCGCTTTGCCTTCTTCTTTTTGCAATAGCGATAACACGTGGAGGGCAAAACTATGCGCATAGCATGCTGGCTGCATTTTTGCCAGCAATGATAATCAACGCCGTATTGGTGATATCGGTTGCGTTGGAGACGGTAACCATCTATCGGATTACAAGCAGCGCTGTATTTAGCGGGGCTGTGATAATAATCGGATTTGTCATGAGCTTGACGCTCTACGGAACTTACCTTCAGGCGCCCATACCGTCCTTGCGATGGATTTTCCTTCTTCCGGGGCCGTATCTTGGAGTCGGAAGTGCTCTTGGGTATAGCGATATGGGGCAGCTGACGCTTCTGGGATATGGCGTGGCAGCCAGCTGTCTATCGGTATTGATTTACGCTCTCGTGAGCTTTCGCGCTGGGGGTGTGTTCAATGGCTCGTCAGATTAAAAGACTTCTCCAGTCAGAATGGAAGCATGCGAGCAAATGGGCGTACGCCTTAATCCTGGTAATTTATGCGTGCATGGTGGTATTGCAGCTTAATTCTTTCCCGATGTGGTTCTGTAGCCTCCGTGAGAACAGTTTCTTGGGCTTTTTCCCAGACCCGACGCTTCGGCTATCGGCAGAGGATGTCCTTCTATTTGGTAATGCAGGGGTTTTTCGCGGTCTGCTTTTCAACGTAGCCCCGTTGGCTCATGCATTGTTCTTTCCGTTCATCGCGGCTTGCATTGTGCCGCGCTTTGTCAGTTCGGGCTTTATTGAGGAACCGTGGGGGTTGTCGGAGGCTCGGGGAGGGAAGCGTGTGTGCGCTATCGTTGCGCGAGTGGTGCTGTCTTCTTTTGCCCTTTTGGGCGCGTTTATCCTGTCGAGTGTCGTTTTGTACTGTCTTAACTGCGTAATCGTTTTGGATGCTCAGCAGTATTTCAACCTGCATGTATTTTGCTATCGACTTGTTCTTGCTGCTGCTGCCTGCCTTGCATACGTGGTTTCTTGCGTAATCGTTGTTTCCTATTTTGGGTCCGGCTTCGGTCCGATTGGCATGCTGCTGCTTGTCAACGTCGTAGCGATCTACATACAGCTCGGGGCCAATTCCATGCTTCCGCTTCCGTCCTCGATGCTCATGTGGATTTGCGGCGTGACCCCGTTGGGGGATGGTCAATGCGTTTCGATTTTAATTGACTGCCTAATAAACGTAGCAAGCGTTTTTGCCATCTGCTTTACAGTCGACCGATTGCGGTCGAGATTTCTTTGATTGCTTGTGAGGGATAAACATATGAGACCGTCTCAATACAACCTGATTGAAAACCGTGGCGAAAGGACGCTGGTGATGAATGCGAAGACCGGTGCGATCCTTTCGTTAGATAAGCAGCATGCAGAAAGAATGTGCCGCATGGTATCGGGAAGCGAATGGGAGCCAGATGAATTGTGCGAAGCGTTGCTTCAAGGAGGGATGCTGTTAGAAGATGATCGTGACGAAAAGGAGGAAATGAAGGCGATAGGCCGTCTTGTTCGGTTTTCTGATCGCTCTCTCGGCATGACGATAGCCCCGACATTGGAGTGCAACTTCTGTTGCCCATACTGTTATGAAAAGGGGCAACGCAAAACGACAATGACTCCGGAGGTCGAAGACCGACTTGTTTCATTCGTGAAAGAGCGTTCACGGGGGCTGAGCGAGTTTGACATCAGTTGGTATGGTGGAGAGCCGCTGCTACAAGTCGATAGAATTCAGCGACTCACAGAGCGTATAAAGGGGGTCCTTAATCCGGAGTGTTCCTATGCAGCATCCATTGTCACAAATGGGTATCTTCTGACGCCAGAAGTGGCTGCGGCTCTCGCGGCTTGTGACGTCAAGATGGCTCAGGTGACTTTGGACGGTTCTCGACAAGATCATGATTCCCGGCGAATCTTGCGGAACGGACAGCCGACATACGATGCGATTCTAGACAACGTTTCTAAAGTCACCCATCTGTTAGATATTTCTATCAGGTGCAATGTCGATGCCCATAACATTGTCGGTGCCGGCGATTTGCTGGATGCGCTCGAGGAAAAGGGCCTTAAAAACAAGGTGGGATTCTACCTAGCGCCTGTCGACAATATCAATGATACGTGCCCAAGCGACAGTAGTTGTTTTTCGATGGAGGCATTTTCTCAGGAAGAGCTGGACTTTTATAGCCATGCCGTTGATAGGGGGTTCTACGTTGACCTGACGGTGCGCTTTAATCCGGCTATATGTGGCGCTGTTTGTGCAGGGTCATTTGTAGTGGATCCGGAGGGCTACCTTTATAAATGTTGGGATGAAATCGGGATGCGTGAACGCTCCGTCGGCACACTTGCCGAAGGGCCGAGGATGAATGCTCAGCTGGTCCAATGGCTAAACTATGAGCCGAGCGATCATGAGTGTGAAGAGTGTTTTGCCTATCCCTCATGCATGGGAGGTTGCCCTAATCACGCTCTTCATGGAGGGTCAAAACAGTGCGTATCTCAAAGGTATCAGGTGCGCCAACGAATGATTTTGACCGAGAAAGCTCAGCGATTGCTTTCGGAATTGGATTCAGCTCGTGTTTAATCTCTGCGTAAGAACAATAATCAAGAATCCAAAGTATATAACCTATCTTCTAATGTGCCTGCTCTCGCTTGTGGTTGGTCTCGCAATTCCTTTTCTGACGGGGCAACTGGTCAACAACTTTGTCGGTGTCGCGCGAGATGGGGAAAGCGCAATCGCCATCGGCGCTGAGATAGCAGCGCTGGGTATTGTGCGAGCCGGTTTGAATTGCGTCAGTGAGCTGGTCTATGTCGATCTGCAAACACATGTGGGATTTGCATTGAATGAAGAGGTGATAAGTCACGTTCAAAGGCTACCACGGGCCTTCTTTTCTAATTTTGATGCCTCATATTACAACCAACAGATTAATCATGACGCTAACGATTTGGTGATATTTGTTATAAACGCAAGTGTCCAAAGCGTGAGCAATATAGTGACGTTGCTTGTGGTGTTTGTTGTCCTGGCGACCATAAACGGTCACCTGGCAATGCTTTGTATGGCTCTGGGCATAATAGGTGGCGCGGTCTATTCGCTTTTCAAAAAGTGTTTGTTCGCAAGAAGTTTCGAGGCTCAAGAGCAGGAGGCTCGATTCTTTTCCGATCTGGAGAAGCAGCTTAGCAACGCACAATTTATCCGCAGACATGTTCTATTCGAGGTTTTCAAGCAAAGGCTTGAGCACTCTTTTGCAGAGCTATATCGTTTCGTTTATCAGAACCAGCAAATTAATGCGACCTTTACGTTTGCCAACACTGCCGTCACATCTTTGGCACAGGGTGGAATCTTGATTCTGGGCGCAAAGGAAGTTCTCGACGGCAATTTGCTGCCCGGCTATCTTATGACGGCGCTAAGCTATTACTCCTATTATTCTTCGGCTATTGAATTCTTCCTTGCGCTGGGCAAGGACTATCAAACGTCAAAGGTATCCTACGAGCGTTTGCGGCGCTTGCTGGACATGCCCGAGGACTCAAACGGGGACATTATCCTCGATGATGTTTACGAGGTGAACTGTTCCGAGCTGGCATATAGCTATCCGGGGTCTGTAAAGACCGCGTTCGGAGACATTCGGGCTTCTTTAGAAAAAGGAAAGGTATACGCAATCGTTGGGCCGAACGGTTCCGGTAAGAGCACGCTGCTGGATGTGATAAGCGGTTGCGATCCAGAAAACTGCAAGGGTGATATTTGGATTAACAGCAAGCCCCTGAGCTCTCTGGACCGTTATGCGCTGCGAAAGCGCAATATCGGGATTACTGAGCAGGAGCCGCCCCTGACCGAAGGGTCGATACGGGACAATTTAACTCTTTGCTGCAGAAGCGCTGAAGAGCGTGACCTTGAGAGCCTCATTGAGAGAATGGGGCTTAAAAAGATGGTCGATTCAAGTGGTGGACTTGATGTCGAGCTGGACGATAGGCAGAACAATATTTCAGGAGGGGAAAAACAGAAAATAGCGATTATTCGCCAGCTGCTGAAAAACCCGGACGTGATGATGTTTGATGAGCCGACATCTGCACTTGACAGCCAAAGCAAGCAGGCGTTTATCGAAATCCTTAAGGAAAGAAAGGGGCGACATATCACGGTCATCGCTACGCACGACCCTGTGCTTATTTCGGCATGCGATGAAGTGATTGAAATTGCCTGACGGGTTAGTGGACCGCGCATATCAAATTCAGGGGGGGGCGGGCACCGTAGCTGGCGTCCGCCCCCCCCTGGCTTAGGAGGCTATAACCTGAGTGGTTTGCGAGCTAGCGGGCCTGCTTTACCTTGGCCGCTGCCTCGACAAACGACTTCCACAGGTTAAAGTCGGTCTCAAGCGTCATCCACGTGTACTCGGGATGCCATTGCACGCCCAGGCAGAAAGGCTGGCCTTCGACTTCGATGCACTCGGGAACGCCGTCGGTTGCCTTGGCGACCAAGCGCGTGCTTTTACCCAGACGATCGACGCAGCAGTGGTGTGCGGAGTTGGTCTGGATCAGCCTGTGCCCGCCAACCGCGCGCTCCAGCAGCGAGCCCGGCACGACCTCGACAGGATGCACAGGGTCGTTGAGCACGTGGGTATGGCGCCACTGCGTGCGGCCCTCGCGCGCGCCCAGGCTCGGCACGTCCATGCACAGGGTGCCGCCGGTGGCGACATTGAGCAGCTGCGTGCCTCGGCAGGTGGTAAAGAGCGGCTTCTTGGCGCGAAGTACCTCGTTAACCAGCTTAAACTCAAAACGGTCGCGAATCTCGCAGCACAGCGTGGGGTCGTAAGGACGCTCGTCGCCCCAGCGCTTGGGGTTGACGTCCGGGCCGCCGGGAATGGCGATGCCGTCAGCGATATCGACGTAATGACGGATAACCTCAATGTCCTCGGTGATGGACATCTGCAGCGGCAGGCCGCCGGCGGCAAGAATGGCATCGACAAATACGCTCGCAATCTCCTCGTTGGGGGAGAGCGTCTCGCTAAAATAGGGCTTCGCTTCTTCCCAGCGTGGTGCTACCAGGATAAGCGGGCGGTCAGCGGGATCGACGTCGACGTGCGGAGTGTAGGACGATGAGGTGCGGGTTCCGATCATGGGTGCGGCTTTCGAATCCGGGTGGACATGGCACAGGGGTGGCGCGGGACAAACGTTACTGATGAATTTGCCCGCGTGGCAATTGGGTTAGTGGCCCTTAATGGAGTTGAGGAAGTCCTGGGCGCGCTTGGTCTGGGGGTGGTCGAAGAACTCGTCGGGTGTGCCGGTTTCCACGATCTGGCCGTCGGCCATAAACACGACGCGGTCGGCCACGCGGCGGGCGAAGTTCATCTCGTGCGTGATGACTGTCTCTTATACACATCTCCGAGCCCACGAGACGCGTAGTAA
>UQSK01000012.1 GCA_900543605.1 uncultured Collinsella sp. | reverse complement strand
TTACTACGCGTCTCGTGGGCTCGGAGATGTGTATAAGAGACAGAACGACTTCCCCACCGTCGACCCGGCGGACCCCTATACGCTCACGCCCCAGGAGCAGCACATCATCGACAAGCTCGTGTCCGAGTTTGTCACCGCCGATCACCTGCATCGCCATATCGATTTCCTCTATTCCCATGGCTCGATGTACAAGGTCGCCAACGGCAACCTGCTCTTCCACGGCTGCGTTCCGCTCAACGAAGACGGCACCTTTAGCAGCATGAACTGCTTGGGCACCTGGCACGCTGGCCGCGATTATCTCGATTTTTGCGACCACATCGCCCGCCGCGCCTGGCGCGTGGGCGACCGCGACGCTCTCGACTGGATGTGGTACCTGTGGATTGGCTTTAACTCACCCGCCAGCGGACGCCTGGTGCGTACCTTTGAGCGCGCCTATATCGCCGATAAGAGCACCTGGGTCGAGCCGATGGACCCGTACTTTACGCTTACCAAGTCGCCCTCGGTCTGCGATGACATCATGCGCGAGTTTGGCGTCGCGCCCATGGCATGTTCGCCGACCGGCCACATCATCAACGGCCACACGCCCGTTAAAACCACCAAGGGCGAGCAGCCCATCCGCGCCGAGGGCAAGCTGCTGGTCATCGATGGCGGCTTCTGCCGCGCTTACCATCCCAAGACGGGTATCGCCGGCTATACGCTCATCTCGAGCTCGCGCGGCTGCCGCCTCAAGTCGCACCGGGCCTTTACGACGGTTGCCGAGGCACTCACGCGCAACGTAGACATCGAGAGCGAGACCAACCGCTTTGACGAGGCCGACCGCCGCCGCATGGTCAGCGATACCGATACGGGCGCCAAGATCCGCAGCCAAATCCAGGACCTGCGCCAGTTGCTCGATGCATATAGAAACGGTGCTATCGAGGAGCGCGCCTAGCCCCGCCTGCGGGGATTGGCTAAACTTGCTGAGTTTGTCATCCCCACGGCGCCGCGGCGCCACCCTAAGGCAGGTACCATGCAAAAGCTCCTTGCGCAGATCATGAAGTTTGGCGTCGTCGGCGTCATTGCCACCGTCATCGACTTTGGCATCATGAATCTGCTCCACTACGGTCTGGGCCTCAATATCCTAATCGCCAACACCAGCGGCTTTATCGTCTCGCTCATCTTTAACTACGTCGCGAGCATGAAGTACGTGTTTGCACACAAGGAGGACATGAGCCGCCGCCGCGAGTTCATCATCTTTGTCGTGCTGTCCGTGATCGGCCTGGCACTCAACGACGGTATCGTGCTGACACTCAACGCCGGCCTGGGACTCGAGGCCAATATCGCCAAGATCTGCGCCACCGCGCTTGTCATGGTCTACAACTTTGTGACCCGAAAGGTCTTCCTGGAGGGCGACGAGACCAAGTAACTCGCAACCTTACAACCTTACGATGCCCACGGACAATGCGCGCTCAGTACAGTATCGCCCGTGGGCATCGTTCGTTTACGGGCAATTTTTCAACGTCTGCGGATTAGCTCTTGAAAATTTGACGAGTTCGTATAGTTCTTGGCAAAGACCTTACGTTTCCCTTGCAAAAGCTCTAAAGTATCCTCTGCTCGATTCATCAACGCATTGGATGTGATTACGTGCGCAAGGCGCTGGCACAACCTCATACCAAGCAGTTCCTCAAGTTTGCCGTCGTGGGTCTTATCTCCTTTGGCATCGACTGGGGCATGCTCATTGCGCTCGTCGAGCTGTTCCACCTCGACTTTTTGATGAGCACCACGGTTTCGTTTATCACGTCCGTCGTGGTCAACTACTGGCTCAGCATGAAGTACGTGTTCGACCACCGCGAGGGCATGAGCCGCAAGCGCGAGTTCACGATCTTCACCATCCTGTCGGTGATCGGCCTGGGCCTCAACGACCTGTACATGTTTGTGGGTGTCACGTTTTTGAGCATCGGCTACCAGGCCATGAAGGCCATCGCCACGTTCTTGGTCACCTGGTACAACTACTTTAGCCGTCGCTTCTTCCTCGAGGGCGCACGGTCGTAGTCGATCACCATTTGCTTGAATGTATAACCGGTTGGAATTCCCATTCCAACCGGTTTTTGTTTGCCGAGAGACCCGGCGACCCGGCCCCATTCGCACGAAAAACGGGCGGCCCGGATGTTGGTCCGAACCGCCCGTTTGGCGCGCTATGTCGAGGCCTCTAGCCTGTCACGTAATACCAAACCACGTTGTCGCCATTGGAGAGAACGTAGTTGCTGCACGCCGTCATGGGCGATGTGCCGTTGACGGAGTACATCCAGCCGCTCGTGCCGCCGTGCTGTTTCTCGGCCAAACCGCCAATCGCGGAAACGTACGTGCCGTACGACGAGCCATGCGCGTTGACAGAAAGGCCCAGCGCACACAGGGCATCGTAGACGGTAGCGCCTTCGATAAAGGTAAAGGTGCCACCAGAGGACACAGGATTGCCCACAGCGCTCGATGTGACCGAAACCGTTACCGTGACGTAGTTGGACTCCTGCGAGCCGCCCTGTCCGCCCGAGGGAGCGCTTCCGCCATTAGAGCTGGAGGCTCCATCAGACGACTGACCGCCGCCCGAAGAAGCACCGCCAGACACATTGGGAGTATCGCCGGCTCCCGTATTCTGGGCAGCGGATTTATCTCCAGACTTCTTGCCGTCCTGACCATCGGACTTCTTGCTATCCGAGCTTTTGTCCGATTCCTTGTGCGAAGACTCGGAATCGTCCTTGGCGTCGTTCGAGCCCTTGGACTCGTCTTTTGCATCATTCGATGACTTGGAATCCTCGGAACTGGCCTCGCCCGAAGCGGCAGACGAGCCAGACCCCTTGGAGTCCTTGGTGACGACGCTCTCCCCCGTCACGGTCTGAATGATCCAGTCGATGGACCAGGCACCGCTTGTGGAAGGATGGACGAAACCCAGCGAGACGACGATCAGAATGGTGCACGCGGCAGTCAGAACACCGAGAAGCGCCTTGCGACGAGAGGCGGACGCCGCCGAAGCGGCGCCCTTTTTCTTTGGGTCATCGAGCTGGATAAACGAGGGATCGGGCTGTTGCCCGTTAGTCTCCTTGGGCTTATCGAGCATTACCGTCACCCTTGCCGCGCTTGGTCAGCACGAAGACGGCGATGAGCGCGAGGCCAATCACGCCGGCGGCGATGCCAACGATGGCGAGCGGGTTGGTGCCAGTCTCCTGCTCGGAAGCACTAGAGGACTTCTTAGCAGTGGTCGTAGAAGCAGCACCCGTATCGGACTTGGAATCAGACTTCTTGTCGGACTTGCTGTCCTTCTTGTCAGACTTCTTCTCGTCCTTCTTATCGGACTTATCGGAGTCCTTCTTGTCGGACTTGTTGTCCTTGGTCTCGGTCTTGGTCGACACCGTCGTCTTGGTCGTCGGCTTCTGACCCGGGGCGATAGCGCCGCCGGCCTGCTGGCCCTTAGAGCCGGAACCAGTGCCAGCGCCAGCACCGGAACCGTTGCCAGCGCCACCATTGCCGCCATTGGGGCCAGAACCGCCATTACCGCCAGGGTTAACGGCATTCTTGGTCCACTTGGCATACAGCGTCAGGTCGGCCGTTACCGACATGCTAAAGTCATACGCCTGCGTGCAAGCCTCATCGGTATACCAACCGCCGAAAGTGTAGCCATCGCGCGTCGGATCGGCCGGCTTGACCAGCTTGCCATCGGCCGTAGCAACAAACTTAGTGTCGCAAGCAGACCCGCCGTTGGAATTAAAGGCAACCGTCCAAGACTCAACGGCCCCAAGCTTGAACAGCGTGCCCGAGTCATTGATGTAGTACAGGTTGCCAGATGCATCGGCAATGACCGGAGAGTCACAGTACTGGTAATGGCCAGCCGCATCATAAATCTGCGTCGCCTCTGCATCGCCGAGCGTATAGCGGTACACGCCGCCACCAGCAGAATAGTTGACGTAATCTTTGCTATCCGCGCTGTTAACGGTGAAGTACACATGGGTCTTGCCGCCCTGAACACTCACCAGCGGAGTAGCGGCAATACCGTTGAGGCCAGCCGGCAGCGCCTTGCCGTCGGCGGCAGCGACCATCGTGGTCTTACCCGTCTTCAGGTTATAGAGAACCAGAGCAGAGCCCGTAGCCGTCTGTCCGCCGACAATCAGATTGTCACCAAACACCGCAGGGGCGCTCAGATTATTCGTAAGGCCCAGATCAACCGTCTTCTGTGCACTCAGCACACCCTTCGCCGAAAGCGAAATCACATGGAGCTTTCCGTCGTGCGTCATCTGATAGAAGGTCGAACCATTGGACGGATCGGCAATGCAATCGGCATTTGCGACAGCGCCGAGCTCCATGGTCGAAACGACATCGCCCGTCGTCTTATCAATGCACTTAAGCGTACCCGCGCTCGTAGGAACGATGGCATACTTATCCGTCAAAGCCGCACCAGTCCAGTAATAGCCCTCGGTAGGGTCGATGTTCTGCCAAGAAACTTCGCCCGTGGCAATCTTAATGCGTGCAAAGGAGCCGTTGCCGTAGGTCGCGTTGTAATTCTCGTCATACGAAATATCGACCGAGCCTACATAGACGTACTCGCCGTCCGAAACGACGGTGCAGGAGCTCTGCGTCAAATCCGTCAAACCAGGCGTCAGCCACTTGCAGATCAGCTTGTCTGCAGTAATCGCCTGGACCGCACCGCCGTTGAGCGGAACGATGATAAGGCCATTGGTATAGATCGGACGAGAGGTATAGCTCACCTTGGAGGCAAGCGGCGCAGAAGCAACCTTTTTGCCCGTGGACGAATCGATCTTAATGAGCTCGTTCTCGGTCGCGATGTACACAAAGCCGTTAGCGATGACAGGTTCGCTGCAGTTGGCATACTGCTGACCAGACTCGGCCTTCCAATCGAAGGCCCACTTAAGACCGGCGGCCTGCGCAGGCGTCTTGGCATCCGTTACGGTCGAACCGTTGCCGCTGTTGCCGTAGCCGGCCCACTCGGCATCCCAATCAGGAGTCGTCGCACTCGGGTCCACGAAAATCTTGTCGGGATCGGGCATGGCCGAATCGTCGGTGGTATATGCAAGCGTAACCTTATCGCCGCTCTTGAGCGTAATCTGATTGGCGCAGAGTAAGGAGGGCTCTCCATTGATATAAAGGTGCCAATATTTATTGGTCGCAGCATCCCAGACATACGGCTTGTGATCGAATGGCGAAGTAACGGAATTGAGGAACCAGTATGCACCACTCTGGGAGGCCTTGTAATCAACGCGCTTTGCCTTCAGAACCGTCTCAATGAAATCCTGAGCCGTAGAGCCTTCGGGCAGAGAAACGTTGCTTGCCGAGCCCCAGCGAGTATTGTTGCCGTTGACATCGGGACCGATAACATCGACAGAACCAAGAACCTGGCCAGGAAGGGCATCGGCGTCAGCACCATACATAAAGGTGACGGCGTCACCCTCTTGGAGCTCGTAGGCACCGGCGCCAACGTCGGCGAACTTGCCATTTACGTAGAAGCGCCAATAGCTATTGGTCGCAGCATCCCAGCCATAGGACTTACCATCGAACGGCGAATAAATGCCGTTGAGGAACCAGCCCCAAGACGATTCGCCAGCATCGAGAGTAAGGCCGGTCTGCTCAAGGAGATCCTTGGCAGTAGAGCCCGCCTTGAGACTCGTCTGGCCCGTCGAAGCCCAAACCTGCTGCTTGCCGTCCTTGTCCTTACCGAGCACCTGAACAGAAGCATGGACGGAATCGGACGGCAACTGGTCGCCCCAGCCACCGTAGAACCACGTGACGGTATCGCCAGCATGGATGGTGACATTGTCCGCCGTATAGTCACTCGACTTGCCGTTGATGAACAACTGCCAATAGGACGAATAATCTTGGGGCGTGCCCATCTCAACGCCATTGTACTTTAGGCTCAGAATGAAGGAGCCCGCAGCAACGGCGTCGATGTCGTTTGCCTCGAGCGCGACCTTCGTAAGGTCAAGCGCACTCGAACCAGACGTCACCACATACTGCGCGTTATCGACCCAAGTCTGAGTCTTACCCTGGGCATCGCGACCAATGACGGTCACATTCGCAGCAAGCTGGTCCTTAACGACAGGGGACGAGCTACCAGCCGTATAGGCAAACTCAATCTTCTGCCCCTGGGTGAGCTTGACGCTGCTCGCGCCAACCGAGGAAGACGCGCCGTCGACGAACAGCTGCCAGAAGGCATAAGTCGTCGGATCGTAGGCAAGCGTGCGGCCATCGCTCGGGGATGTGATGCTTTCGAGGTAGAAACCGTATGCCGTGTTCGGATCGTACTTCGCCTTGAAGCCCGTCTTCTCCTGCAGCTTAATGAAGGCATCCGCAGCCGTCGCGCCCTCATCGAGCTTGAGCTGCGTAGGTGCCACCCAGGTCTGAGCCTTGCCGTCGGCATCGGTGCCGATAATCGAGAACGAGACCTCGACTTGCTTCTTGGCGACATCGCCGGTTTCTGTCGGGTTCTCTGTCTGGACGGCAGTCGCGGCGGCAGATCCTGCTTGGCCAGCGGATGCCGTCGAAGACTGCTCGCTCGTGGCAGGGCTCTCCCCCGTCGCCGAGCCTTCGTCGCCAGTTGCCGCCTCTGTAGTGGCGGCACTAGCTGCAGGCGCGCTCCCGGAATCCGAAACCTAGGCCTTGCCCTGGTCGGCAGTACCGTCCGCGGCACCCGCGCCCTCACTCGGCGTCGCAGCCTGAGCCACAGCATCGGCAATGCCCTCGGCGCCCTCGGCCCACAGCTGAGCCGGCGTGGTGCCAAAGGCCATCGCGAAGGCCAGGAATGCCACCAGGCAGCACTTGGCTACACCGCGTGCAATCGCGCCACTGCGATGCAACGAGGCGCGCTCACGCTCGTCCTCAAACATATCCATTTGTCCCCCATTGTCTGTACTTGGAGCGTTGCCTTGAGGCTGCCCCACGTCATCGCGCATGTTGCGCTCGAGTTCCCCCATCGGGGTCCTCCTTCCCTCCAGAGCCCTATGCACACCGGCGGCATACGCCGCAGCCGCATGCAAGATGGGAGGCGATCCGACTTAACCTTAACGGCTCAGGCGCGCCGTCCGATCTGCGACGCGAACATCCCGAGCCAAGAGGAATTACGGTTACTGGTACAGCCGGGGACTTGCACCCCGATTCTCCCAAACGCGCAGGAAAACCGCGCATTCGTGCGTCTCCGCACCACCATCTAGGCCATCGATTAAAACCGTCAACATGCTATCACGCAAAAGGGCCTCGCACGCAGGAGAAGCCCAAGGTAAAAGCTATTGTTTGCGAAAGGAAAATGCGGTGACGGTCGCAGCCTCTAGTGCTTGCCGCCGTGGCTGTTGAGCCAGATATTGCGGCCCAGCATGAGCGCCAGCACCAGCGCACTCACGTAGCCCATAAAGCCAATGACTGGGATACCAAACACAACCGGCTCGATGCGTGCGTAGTACACCACCGACGAACCGATAAACAGACCGGCGATAACGATAGCCATCGACATGCGGTCGATAATTCCACCCAGCTGTCGCAGCGCCTTATCGCTGCTCATGATCTGCGTGTTCACCTTAAGCTGCCCGCGTGTGAGCATACGCGAAGCCAGCCCCAGGTACTCAGCCGCCTCGAGTGAGCCCTTCGCCGCGCGATAACTGCTCGCGGCAAAGTCGCGGCTCATCTCGCGCATGCGGGCATAGGTGCTCTTCTCGTTTTTGATATGAGCCTGAATGATCTGGATCATGTTGACGTTGGGCATGTACTCGGTCAGCAAACCCTCGAGCGTCACCATGCCGCGGGCGAACATCGTCACCACGCTCGGCAGCTCAACGTCATTTTTGCGCGCCAGATTGAGCAGCGAGGTCAAAAACTCGCCGATATCCAGATCCTTCAGGTCAAGTCCCGCAAAGTCAGCCACGATAAAGTCCAAGTCGGACAAAAAGGCCGAATGGTCAAGCTCGGCCGAATCGCCGCGCGTCACGGCAAAGCGCATGAGCGAATCCTTGAGCTTGGGCACGTCGCCCTCGGCCACGGCGAAAATCATGTCCTTGACGATACCGCGGTCGTGGCTCGACATGCGTCCGACCATACCCAAGTCGATAAAGTAAACGATGCCGTCCTTGAGGATGATATTTCCCGCATGCGGGTCAGCATGGAAAAAGCCGTCGTCGAGCACCTGCGTCGAGTAGTCCTCGACAATCGCGGCACCGATCTTTTCCAAGTCATAGCCCTCGGCCACCAAGCGTTCAGGATCGGCGATCGAAATGCCGTCGACGTAGTCCATGACCACCACGTGCTCGGTGCACAGGTCCAGATAGGATTTAGGACACGTCACGCCATGAACGCTCTTATGGAACTCGTAGAAGTCGTTGAGGTTTTTGGCCTCGGCCAAAAAGTTGGTCTCCTCGCGAAACGAGGTCCACAACTCCTCGACTACGCCGTGCAGGTCAACGAATTGATCGGTGTTGACGAACTTGGAAACGATGCGCACCACCGAGCGGATGATATCGATGTCCTGCGCCATAACCTGCTGCGCACCGGGGCGCTGCACCTTGACGGCCACGTCCTCGCCCGTCACCAGACGAGCGCGGTGTACCTGCGCGAGCGACGCGCTACCGAGCGGGTTGGGGTCGATCGCATCGAACATCTCCCCCAGGCGCAGGCCGTATTCTTCTTCCAGACAACTGAGTACGACCTCGTACGGCACCGGTTCCACGTCGGAGCGCAGACGACGCAGCTCGTCGCAAAAGCGCTGCGGCAGAATCTCGGACCGGTTGGCCAAAATCTGCCCCATCTTGACGAACATGGGGCCGAGTTCCTCGAGCAGGCGGCGCAAACGAACCGGCGTGAGGTTATCCCACACGCGGTACTTTTTGACCAGGCGAACAATCTGCCCAATACGTTCGCGACGGCCCGCCGGCGTGAGCTGGTATTCCTCGTCCGGCGCCATCGCGTCGGGCTCCTCGGGCACCATATCGACAGCGCGCGGCTTCTTGCGAGCGCCCGAGACGGCGGCGTCGACCTCATCGACAACCGCCGCCTCGTCACCCAAGGGATCTAGATTGTTGTAATCGGTGGTGGAATCTGCCATCTGCGCTGCTACTCGGCCTCTTCGGTATCCTTCGCATCGTCGGGCTCAACGGACTCGACGGGCACCGAGGTCACGTTGTCCTCGACCGAATCGACGATGTCGCGCACATGGGCCAGGAAAGCAGTGCGCTCGGGAGCGGTCATGACGCGGACGCGGGCAAGGATGAGCTCGTCAAGCACGCGCTGGGCCGCGGTCTCGCCCTGCATGCCCAGACGCTCGGTCAGGTCGGAGATGGTGCCACCGGCCTGCTCGAACATATCGGACACGCTGCGGGCGATATCGGGGGCGCCTGCGTCCTTGCGCACCTGCTCGCCCTTGGTACTGAGGTCGTCGAGAACCTTCTTGCTGCCCTCGACGGCAACGGCGGCAGCGCCAAAGCCAACGTTGATGGCGCCGTTAACAAGCTGATCGAGTTTCATAACCATGGTTGTCTCCAATCACAAACAACTGCATTGGCGTTCTTGTACCCAAGATTGAGTGAAAGCGACAAAGCGTTTTAGCGCTATTCGATCGACGGGAAATCCCTACCTCACGTTGTCGTTCATCGCGAAAGAGTTCTTCATGGCGCAGCTCGTGGTGTAAAGCACCTTGCCCAGCAGGGCATCGGTCTCCACGCGAACACGCTCGGCAAAGGCCTCGTTGGCGCGTACAAGCTCGGCAGGCACCTCGACCTCGGGCAGAGCGGCTACGGCAGCGTCGACGTCATGGATCTGCTTGTGGCCCATGCCACCGACCTTCTCCTGATAATCCTCGACCGCGCGACCGCACTCATGGAAACGGACGTCAGCCAGGGCGCCGATCAGGCGGTTGGCCCAGTAGAAGTTTTCGGACGTCACGCGAGCCTGCGTGTCGGCATAGTACTCGGGCATGGTCTCGACGTTGGCGTACAGCGGAACCAGCGCGTTAAACGAGTTGGAGCCAAACGCCATCCACTGCACGGCGCGGTAGGCCGGCTGCGCATAGGGACGCAGTTGCAGCACGGCGAGCTGGCTGTTGCGATTGATGCCGATGGGGCGATAGGCGCCGCGCGTGGCGGGCGTGCCCTTGCTGCCGTAGCAGTCGTACTCCGTGCCCTGGTAGTGGCTCGAAAGCACGTACTTAATGTCCTCGATGGTCACCTTGCGCTCGGGCACACGGCTCCAGGGGATGTCGTCGCTCTCGGGCGTGTAGTCGGCGTCGGGACCGTCCCACACATCGCTGGGGTTGAGGCAGCGCTGCATGTACCAGGCGCGCGGCGTGTTGTAGACGTGGTCGCTGTCGCTGTGCGAGCCAAAGGCCTCGCGCGGGTTAAAGACCGCAGCCGGGCCGTCGCCCTCGACGCCCAGCGTCAGGTCCAGATGCCACTCGGCCATCCAGGAGCGCAGGTCGGCGGAGCACATGTGGTCGGCCTGGTCGCCCTCGGCGTCGTCCAGGTCAAAGCTGTCGATACCCAGCTGGTTGGGCATGGTCACATAGGCGTCGTCAGGCACGCGCTTGGCGATCCAGTGGTGGCCGCCGATGGTCTCGAGCCACCAGATCTCGTCCACGTCGCTCAAGGCGATGCCGTTGTTCTCGTAGGTGCCGTAGCGCTCGAGCAGCTCGCCCAGGATACGCACGCCATCGCGGGCGGACTTGGCATACGGCAGCACCAGGGTCACCATGTCCTCCTCGCCCAGGCCACCAGGCTGCACCGGCACATAGCCGTCCTCGCCCTCGTTGCCCTTGGCGGGTACATAGTCCACGAGCGGATCGGCGCCGCGGACGCGCTCGTTGGTGGTGAGCGTCTCGGTTGCGGACATGCCAACGTTGAGCTCATTGAAACCGGCCTCGGCCCAGATGCCGTGGCCGGGAATGACGTCGGGAACGCTCGTGTAGCGCATGGGGTTGTCGGGCAGCTCAATGGTCAGGTGGCTCAGGACGCTCGTGTAGACGCGCGGCTGATCGTCGGGATGCACAACGCGCATACGCTTGGGCTCAAATACCCCGTTGGACGAGTCCTCGTTGCGGGCGACCAGGGTCGACCCGTCGTAGCTTGCGTTCTTACCGACCAGAATCGTTGTGCACGGCATGCGCATCCTCCTTGAGCGAAGAAATCAAACGGCAACAGTGTATCGCTTCGGAGCAGAAAGGGCGAAACCACGGCCTCGGCAGCCCCCGTGGTCAAAAAATGCCAAATATGAGTACTGTCACCAATTTAGTGGCAGCAAATTTCCCTGTAACGAGTGCCGAAAATCCCCATTTGCCCAAAAGCAAGACAACGTTATTCCCCATAAGTTCAATAAAATAGGCTTCCTAACGATAATGGATACCGTTAGGAAGCCAAAAAGACGTAAGACATATGTGACTATCTTGGAAACAGTACTCATATTTGGCATTGTTTGACCACGTGGTATATAGCTAACCCCCTCAAACAGCCCAAAACGCCTATTTCGATGCGCGCTCGGCCGCTTCGATCACGTGTTTGGCGAGAATCGCGGTGGTCACAGCCCCCACGCCGCCCGGCACGGGCGTGATGGCGTTAACGACCGGCTCCGCAGCATCAAAATCGATGTCCCCGACCAGCTTGCCAGCGGCCTCGTCCCAGTTAATGCCAACATCAATGATCGTCTGGCCCTCGCGAACGGCATCCGCGCCAATCGTGCTCGCGCGTCCAACGGCCGCAACAACGATATCGGCAGAACGGCACTCGGCAGCAAGATCGCGTGTATGCGTATGGCACGTCGTCACTGTGGCATTGCGCGCCGTAAGCATGGCGGCAACGGGACGCCCGATCACCAGCGAGCGCCCGACCACAGCAACCTTAGCTCCATCCAGCTCAACACTGTAATGGTCCAGCAACGCCAACACGGCCTCGGCCGTGCAGGGAGCAAAGCCCTCGCCGCGCCCCGAAAGCGTGGTGAGCAGCGAAGCCGGCGTCATGGAGTCAACGTCCTTGGCGGGATCGAGCGCTGCGGCGACGGCGTTCTCGTCAAGGCCGGCGGGCAGCGGGCGAAACACTAGGCAGCCATGAACAGCGGGGTTGGCATTGATGTCCTTAATAGCCGCCAGCAGTTCATCCTGCGAAACATCGGCAGGAAGCAAAATGCGGCGAGCCTCAATGCCTACCTTCTCGCAGCGCTTGAGGGCACCGCGCTCGTAGGACAGGTCGTCCTCGCGCTCGCCCACACGAACAATGGCCAGCGTCGGCACAACGCCGCGTTCGCGCAAAGCAACGCAGCGAGCAACGAGCTCCTCGGTCAAAGCGCGAGCAACGGGAGCACCCTTCAGCAGTTCAGCCATGGCTATCCTCTCTTCCTTGCAGCGTCGGAGGCGCGACGCGCCAGCGCATCGGCGCGCGGCAACCATGTGTCAAGCAACTCATCACACGCCGTCTCGAGCTCCTCAGCACGAGCGCGATCCTTCATAGACGTGGTGTTCGCAAAGAGCGTCAAGCTCGCGCCCTGCATAGCGGCACGGCAGAACACGGCGCCGCACGCCACATCGGACAGCAGCTGACGCGAGCCCTTGTCCGCCATGTCCTCGAGCAGCGCCAGTGCGCGCCCGCAGGCATCCATAATGCGATACGGCGGCATAGCGGCCACATGCAGCGCATCCTGAATCGCGGTCGCTCGAGCCGGATCGTCACGCGGAATACCGTACGCCGCGGACACCTGCCCGTAGGCACGAACGTCCTCGGCAACCAACTCGACAAGCTCCTGGGACAGCTCATCAGCCTGAGCAAACGCGCGCGCCAGGTCATCCGCACGATCAGCGAGCGCGGGATTGGTCGCACCGTAGCGGGCAACCATTCCGCACAGCGAGGCACCCAGCGCGCCCACAAAGGCGCTCGCGCTGCCACCGCCGGGAACCGGCTCGCGCGCGGCAAGCGCCTCGGCAAACCCGCGGCAGGTCTTGTCCATCATCTCTTGGCTCATACGCACGCACCTTCAAGTCATATACATCGGTCGGGTGGCAACCACCGACCGACCGCATCGATCACATAATGGTGCTAAGTCTAGCCCATAAGTACTCGAGCGTCAGCGCACCTGGCCATCGCGGATTTCTATGGCACACGATAGGCCATGCCAACGCAAACATGGGACACATGGCCCACCCTTCGGGACTTCCGGACGTCACAAACTGGGGCATATCTATAAACAAGGAACCTGTTGGGGCAACGCCCGCGTACACGCGCCCCTTTAAAACAACGAGCGCCCAACCCCGGGGCGGGCCGACAGCATCGGCCCTCCCCTCTTTTGGACCCGCGCATATTGCCACTTGTCGGCGCAATTCCAGCCCTCAGAATGGGACACATGGCCCACCCGAGCGAGCCGCTCGCGCGTACAGTAAAGGCAGGTAATCCATGGGCGGTTACAAATCGAGGAGGACACGACCATGAAAAAGAAGGCCTTTGCGATTCTCACCCTCTGCATAAGCCTCTTTGCCGCAGTTGCCCTGGTGGGTTGCGGTGGCAGCGGCGGCGCTACCGGCAGCGGCGGTGGCGGTGGCGGTAGAGCGGAAAAGCCAGCCGTGGATATGAGGACTGACTTCATTTGGTTTAAAGTCGAGGTGCCCGAGGGCGTCGAAATCACGGACGTCGCAGGCGATACCGCCGACAGGGCCCAGTTTAAGTTCACCGAGAGCGAGCATGCCAGTGACCGCTTCATCCCCGTCTTAGATCCTGACAAGAACGCCGATGAACTGTTCAACTACGAGGCAAAGTGGAAGGCCAACTCCGGATGGACCGAGAGCGATCCCGTTAAGTACAACGGCAAGACCTGGCGCAGCGCCTACTTTACGCACTCGGGCGGCGTGACGACCGAGTACTTCACCGACGTTGACGGCGGCAGCGTGTATGTGCGCATCGACAACGTCGAGGAGCACAAGGACGCCGTCGAGACCATGATGAAGTCTCTGGAATTTGCCGATGACGTCGCCAAGGCCAAGACCGAAGCCATGGACGTTAAGCTCGACGATATCGAGATCAAGCGCTAAGCGACTCGCGAGCGCAACGGGAAACACGGTCGCAGTGCAAACAAGCGACGGTACCCCAGCGCTTCGTACCCAGGGAGGGCCGGTAAACCGGCCCTCCCTCTCTTATGCCGGTAGCCGACGAACGCGAGGATGCCGGACGCCGGAACCGCCCCAAATGTGGCAACAGTACGAAAACGACAAACACCCCAACACGTCCGCCCACCGATTTATTGCGCCGCGCAGACAATTAAACCAGCATCTTTAAACATCTGGGCAGTATAGTGACCAAAACTATCGCATAACCGCACTCTGCGAATGGAGAAGTTATGACCGAACACCACGCCATCAGCCGTCGAGCATTCACGTTGGGCCTAGGACTCGCAGCATTGTCGCCATTTGTAAGCCTGCCCGAAACCGCGGGATTGGGCCTTCCCATGCGCGCGGCATTTGCAGAAGACGCACCCACATCGGCGGCCACCCTCGACAAGTTCGTCATTCGCCTTCGCCCCGCGGGCTATTTTCGCACCGCGAGCGTCAACGAAGACGGCAACGTCATCGGCAACGTCTGCCACCTGTTTAATGACGGCACGTCCAGCAAGCTCATCCTTGAGCACGTAGAGACCGATACAGATAATAGAAATTGGTATGCCATCCGCACCCTGCTCAATTTCGAAGAGCACAAGAAGACGGGCTACAGCATTTGGTCGGTCGATGGCGACTCGGACAAAGATGGAAAGGTCATCCACGTATGGAGTGGCGAGCATGACGGCAAGGCCAGCCGCTCTTTTGCGTTCGACCGCCAGTCAAACGGAACCTACATCATCCGAGACCGCACAAACGAGAAAAAAGACATTAATTACCTGGCCATAGAAAAGGACGGCAAAGACCAAGACAACAACAAGATCTGCCACAAGAGGAAGAGCATTCCGTGGGAGCTCGAACTTGTCGGTTACGACAAGGGCGAGATCAATACCACGGTTAGAAGTATCGACTGGATCACGTATAGCAGCTACGTCGACGGACCATGCTGGATGAAATACGTCGACGGCAACAAATACCTCGACGAGCTGAGCATCCCGGGCACGCATGATTCAAGCACCTGCAGCGTCGACAACGACACCGAGCCCCAAACCTCGCTTGCAAAGTGCCAGCAGGATTACATCCCCACGCAGCTGCTCGAAGGCATTCGCTAATTTGATATCCGACTTGGAAAGAACAACGAGAACGGCGACCCCGGCATCGACCATGGAATATGCTACCTGCTCAAAAAAGACGGGGGCTTTATACATCTCTCCGATGTCATCGGTTACTTCAAAACATTTTTGAACGAACACCCGTCAGAAGCGCTCATCATGCTGGTGTCACGAGGCAACGACGAGGCTACCGACGAAAGTGTTACGACGGCTTTTGCCAATGTTATGGGCAATAACTCCGATCTGTTCTATACGTCGAGCCATGTCCCCACACTGAACGAGGTGCGCGGAAAGATCGTCCTGCTGCGTCGATTTAAACTCGCCGGCGACAGCGTAGACGGCCACACGTGGGGCCTCGACCTCACCGAGTGGGATGACAAGATCAAGGCGCATTCCGGAAAGTCCATGTGCCTCGTGAAATACGAGCAAGGCTTTGAGGCTGCGGGCAATACGGGCGACAAAGAGCCCTATAGCACAGCGGTATATGCCCAAGACCATTACAGCTGCACGGGATCCAGTAAGATCGACTGGGTCGATATGGCCCTGAAGGCAGCGTCCGAGTTCGAGCGCAGCACCGTAGATATCACTGCCGCGGACGGGACAACGGTGCAGGCAACGGAGCGCTGCTGGTTTATCAACTACACTAGCTGCACGCAAAACAACCCTTTTACCGCAGCGCGAGTGGTCAACGAGCACCTGTACAAGAGCTCGTATATAAACAATACCGGAGTTGAGAGCACAAAGGCGGACTGCCGCAAGCACATTGGCATCATCGCATCCGACTTTGTTGATGCGGCACTGGCCCGGAGCATCTACCAGCGCAATTACAACGATGCGCAGCACAAGCAAACCGTTTCGTGCTATCTCCCGACCCGCATGCGCATGACGTACGGCGACTCGCTGAGCGACGCCTCGCTCCAGGACGGCAAGACCGTTGGCGAGGGTCATTTCCGCCTCGTCGACAGCAGCAACGTACTCAACGTGGCGGCTTCGGGCCATGCGTTTGCCATCGAATATGTGGATGTCGACGCCTTGGGCAACGAGACCGTTACGGAGCTGCGGGGCTCCGTGCCCATCGATATCGACCCACGCGCGCTGACGCCCCATTTTGAGGGACTCGAAGGCCTTAAGGTCGGCGAAGACGTGCGCGCCAAGATCACGGCGCTGCTCGAGGGCAAGCTCGAAACCGATGCCTGCACGGCCCAGCTCGAGTTTGTGCACGACGCGAACGGCGCTCCGGGCACGGCAATGGCCGAGGGCGAAACATTTGCCGCAGGGACGTACTGGGTGCGCGTGAACGGTCTCTTGGGCGACGCGGCGCAAAACTACACGCTTGCCACCGACGGAGCCGCAAGCTTTACTGTGACGACTTCGGGCAACGCGGGCGACACCGGCAACGGTACCGGCGGTGGCAACGGCAACGATGCCAACACGGACAGCGCCGACAAGAATGGCAAGGGCAACAAGGGCAAGAGCTCGGGCGGAAAACTCGCCGGCACGGGCGACGGCTCTGGCATCGCCGCCGGGCTCGCCGCTGCCGCCGTGGCGACAACGGTCGCCGGCGCGGCAATGCTTGCCAATGACCGCGAAAACGTTGGGGACGACAGCGAATAGGCAAGCCCGCCTTTTAGACACATTGACTCAATCGGGGGCGCAGGATACCGTTCTGCGCCCCCGATTTTTACCTTAGCCCAAACGCCGCCATAGGCTACATCACAATGTTCAGCGCGCTAACAAACTCCTGGGCCTTCGCACGACTGCTCAGGCTAAAAACACAGGCAGTCAACAGCCTGTTGCGCAGAAAAACGTCGCGGCCCTTGATCCTGCTGACCCCCGTGATGTCCTTAAGGTAGACAATCTCGGTGTGTTTGCCGCCGAAAGTGCCCTTCTTGAGTACCTCAATGCGGTTAGGGTAGATCTTGACGTCTTTAAACCTACCCGAACCCTTGTCCTGAAACAGCAAGGTGTTGTTGTCCATGCGTGTCACTCCCATGGGGTTCGCTAAAACTGCCTCTATGGTCACATTTTAGTCACCGCAAGGCTCCCATGCGAAGGTGCCAGACAGCACAGCAATTCGTGTCCGCGCGAGGCTTTAAACTAAATGCGATAAAGATGCATTCCACAAGAGGAAAGTGGGGCGACAGTGATGGGCGAACTGGTAAACCGTGGAGAATCGGTAATCGTGCCAGAAGTTTTTTACAAGCAGGTTTCCTCGATTCTCAACGCCGCTCGCGACAAGGCCTATACCGCCGTTAACTTTGCGATGGTTGAGGCGTATTGGGAGATCGGCAAGAGCATTGTCGATGAGCAGGCCGGAGAGGAGCGCGCAGCATATGGAGAGGCATTGATTGCAGGCCTCTCCAGAAGGCTTACCGCGGATTTCGGAAGAGGCTTTGGCATCGCAAACCTTCGCAATATGCGTCAGTTCTTTCTTGCGTTTCCAATTCGCGACGCACTGCGTAGCGAATTGAGCTGGACTCATTACCGCAGGTTGATGCGCATTCCCGACCCCGAAGCTCGCACCTGGTACATGAACGAATGCGCCGATTCTCGTTGGAGCACGCGTCAGCTCGAGCGTCAAATCAACACCATGTTCCGCGAGCGCCTGCTTGCCAGCAAGGACAAGGAGGCCGTCACCCAGGAAATCCAAAAGAGCGCCCCGGCTCGTCGCCCCGAGGATATCATCCGCGATCCATATGTACTGGAGTTTTTAGGTTTCTCGGACGATACTGCGTTTCGCGAGAGCGATCTAGAGCAGGCGCTCATCACACGTCTTCAGAAGTTCCTGCTGGAGCTTGGCCGTGGCTTCGCTTTCGAGGCGCGCCAAAAGCGTATCACCTTTGATGGGCGCCATTTCTATATTGACCTTGTGTTTTACAACTATCTGATGCGCTGCTTCGTGCTTATCGACCTTAAGACGGACGATCTTACGCACCAGGACTTGGGCCAGATGCAAATGTATGTGAACTACTACACGCGCGAGCTCATGAACGAAGGCGACAATCCGCCCATAGGCATCGTGCTCTGCGCGGACAAAAGCGATTCGATTGTCGAGTACACGCTGCCCGAAGACAACGACCAAGTGTTTGCCGCCAAATACCTGCCGTATCTTCCAAGTAAGGAAGAGCTGGCGCGCGAGCTGAGTGCCGAGTACCGCGCCATCAACGAAGCGACTAATGGCGAAGCGCAAGGGTAGCAGCACGTTGCGACCGAAGCCACCGCAGCCGTCGCAGGCGCACTCGCGGTTGCGACGCACGCTACGAAACAATACCGGTCATGGACGCCGGCAACGACATTCTAGCCGTGGCTGGCGAGCGTGACCTGACAGGCAAAGACGCGGCCTTCGTCTGATGTGGATCCATTGGCTGCCACAGAAAAGGGCCGGTTGCAGCCGGCCCTCAAGACACTTGCACCTGCGTTGCCCGCGCTTCCGAAGTGTAACTAACTGAGGAGCGGGTTCCGTGGCACAACCTGATCTTGCCCAGCGAGGCGGCCCTTTTGCAGCCGCTCCACTGTTTATTTTCATCTGGCACCCTCAAACAATCAGACGGCAGCCCGCACTCCTGAGAGCCGCCCCACACCCCCGGCCATCACGTTACGGCAACAACCGGCGCTACTCCCCTACTTCCCAAATAGCGCACCCAGCAGACCGCGGCGTTTGGGCTTTTCTTCTCGGTAGGAACCCTCGGCAACCGCTGCAACCTGGCGCGGTTGCTCGCCGCCTCCACGGCGCACGATCTGGTACAGGAAGGGCGATTTAACGTATTTGACCTCGATGGGCGTGGCGTGCACGGTGCTTTCGCTCGACAGCATCACGTTGGGATTGAGCGGCGCCACGATATGCGTTTCGCGCTTGTCGCTAAACACCACCGCGGCCGCACGACCCGTCTGGCCGTTTACGGCAATGCGCACCTGCTCGCCATCGCGGCCATCCGTCGCCGGACGATCGACAAAGTAGACCGGCACCATCACCAGGCCGTCCTCATGCTTGCGGGCCTTGCGCGCCCAGGTGCGGATGCTCTTTTTATTGAGCCCCAGTACCGCCTCGGCGTCGTTGCCCGCAACGTCGAGCGCCAACTTATCAATGACCACCTGGTCCTTGGTAGACGCATCGACGGAGACAACGCGGAAGTCGCCTTCCTGCATGGCGGGATCGAACGGGCCGACCTTGGCAAAGTCCCACGGCTCCAAAATGCCCATGAGGCGAACGTCCAGGTAGTTTGCCCTGGGGTATGCCCAGTCGAGCACCTCGTAGTACACCAGGGTTTCCTTGCTCAGGCCCTTGCCCGGGAAGCTCGCCATCATGCGCAGGTCCGCCAGCGCCATGGGGAAATAGAAGAGCATCATGTCGTTTTGGATCGCATCTTCCACGTTGTGCCCGGCAAAGGCTTCCGCATACTGGCGCACCAGCTGCAGTGCGTTGGCACGTGCCTGCTGCGGCGAGATTTCGCAGGGAATACCCTGCCCAGGTACATACTCCGCACCAACGCCCAAGGTCAGGCGCTTGCTAAACGTCCCCGGCTTGAGCAGGTCGGCAATGCCGATCTTGTTGCCGCAGGACGGGCACTCAAACACACGCTGCGTTGACTCGCCCTCAAAGGACGCTCCGCAGAAGGGACAAGGAATGCTCACGTGCGTCGCTTCTTGGAACTCCTGCGCCGTGCCGCGGTCCTCCCACAGCAGATGTTCCAGGACCGACTGATTGCGCCAGTGCGAATTGAAGAAATACCAGTCCGGGTCCTCCGGGCGCTCGAGTTGCGACACATGCGTGAGCTTGAGCAGTCCATCCACTACCGTCAACGGCGTATGGCGAATGCCCAAAGCGCTCTTGGGCTCTCCGGCGTCCGCCTGCCACGGAATGACCGCACCGCAATAAGCGCACTCAAAGCTGCGCTTAGCCTGGTGCGAGTACATAGGGCCGCCGCAGTTTTGACATTTAATGGCAAACATCTCGTCCATGGAAACGTCCTCCTTTGCACAGGGGCTGTCGACATTAAGTATGTCGAGCAAACAGGCACATGCCCATACCCATGTGGCCCAAAATGGACCACCCAGGCAGACGAGAAGGCTCGCTCGTTAGCGCCGGCAGACTATTGCTGCATTTTCTGAGCATCGGTGCACGGCACCCCCGCGCGAGCTACACTATCCCCTTAAACATGATTGTGAGGACGACCGCTATGCTATTTGTAAATCGGCTGGTACATACGCTTGTTCCCGGCAGCGAGGGCAAGCCGGTCGATGCATCTTGCCGCACCAACGCGGGTTTTGCCGCAAGCCTCATCTGCATTGGCCTCAACATCACCCTGTGCCTAGCCAAGGGCATCGCGGGCCTGCTTGCCGGCTCCGTCTCCCTCATCGCCGACGCTTTCAACAACCTCTCCGATGCCTCGAGCAACATCGTGAGTCTGCTCGGGTTCCGCCTTGCCAGCCGCCCGGCAGACGAGGGCCACCCTTACGGCCACGGCCGCTACGAGTACCTGGCCGGTCTGTTTGTCGCCGTCCTGGTTTGCGCCGTCGGCATCAACCTGATTCTCGAGTCGGTCACCAAGATCATCAAGCCCTCGCCCACCGCCTACACGTTTATTTCCCTTGCGGCACTGGCTACGTCCATGCTCGTCAAGCTCTGGATGGCAGCGTTCAACCGCACGCTGGGCGATCGTATCGACTCGGAGACGCTCATCGCCACGGCGCAGGACTCCAAAAACGACGTCATCACCTCGGGCTCGGTCTTGGCGGCGGCGCTTATTTCGCAGACGACCGGCTTTGATCTCGATGGCTGGGCAGGCCTGGGTGTGGGCATCTTCATCTGCATCAGCGGTCTGGGCCTGGTGCGCGACGCCATCAGCCCGTTGCTGGGGCAAGCGCCCGACCCCAAGCTCGTCCAGGCAATCCGCGACAAGATCATGTCCTATCCGCAGGTCTTGGGCACACACGACCTCATGGTGCACGACTACGGCCCCGGTCGTCAGTTTGCCAGCGCCCACGTGGAGATGCCCGGCGAGGGCGACGCGTTTGAGCACCACGAGATTCTGGACACCATCGAACACGACATCAAGCGTCAGATGGGCATCGGCATCACGCTGCACTGCGACCCCATCGCCACCACCGGCGACGACCTGCGCGGCTGGGTCAAGCGCGGCGTCATGCAGATCGATCCTGCGCTCTCCATCCACGACCTGCACGAGCACGACGGGTTCGTTTCGTTTGACCTGGTGCGTCCCGACGGCTTTGACATATCCGACGAGGAGCTGCTGGGGCTCGTCACGCGCATCGTGCACGAGCGCCGACCCGATGCCTCATGCGTCGTCACGTTTGATTCGGGCTTTAGCTCGCCCGACCGTCCGGCCGAGCAACTGTAGCCTGCTTAACAGCTAGTTTCCCTGCGCGCCCGAGATGCCGTTTTGCAGCGCGTCCCAGGCATTGGTAGCCATATCGCCCAGATTCTGAGCAGTATCGCCGAGGTTTTGGGCTGTATCGCCCAGCTCTTGTGCCTTATCTCCCAACTCCTGTGCCTTGTTGCTCAAATCCTCCAGCGTATTGGAGCTCGAGCTGTCGGTACCGCTTTGGCCGCCGGACGAGTTGCCATAGCTGTTCTTGTGCGTGAGCTGAATCTCCAGGTTGCCGTTGTCGTTATAGTAGGCATTCGTAACAACCCAGTTGGAATCGATGACGGGCGTTGAGCCATCGTCGGTCAGGATCACGGCGTTCGAAAGGTCGGCTCCGCGTGACTTGAGGAGCTTCTTGGCGTTGGACCAGTACTGTCCCGGGATATCGCTCAGGTCGACGGCAGCAGACTGGGTGGTCTCGGCCTGCTCGGTCGTGGCATCGGTCGTGGCGCCCCGCTTGTTGAGCATGCCCGACACGATGGCGAACACGACCGACAAGGCAAAGAAGATCACCAGCACAATCAGGATTTTCTTGATCACGCTCGACGGACGCGACGGTGCCTTCTCCTCGTCCTCACCATACTGCGGAATCGATTTGGGATACTCGCGATACGGCTGGCGCGACTCGTAGCGAGGCTGCGCCGTGCGAGGCAAATACGTCGTCTGCTGAGGCTGCGGAATGGGATTCTGCGGCAGGTTGTCATAGGAATTCGGCGTCGAGGCAGCATAAGAATCCTGCGGCGCGTAATCAAACGGATCCGGAGCTGCGTTGCCATAGGGGCCTTGCGAAGATGCAGCGTAAGAATCCTGCGCCGTGTCGCCATAGCCCATAACCCGGGTGGGTTCGGCAGAAGGCTGCGTCGCGGCGGGGTCGGTATAACCGGGGTTGGGAACAACGCGGGTCGCATCGGCGCTATCGCCAGCCTGCGCGGAACCGTAGCCGCCCATCACGGTTGTCTTGTCCTGATCCATGCAGCGATTCCTTTCCGTCGCGCGTGAGCCTCAAGTTATCCATGCATTCTACCCGCGCAAAAGCCTATGATGGGCAGAGTCCATCGGTATCTACAAGACATGCGCGGGTCTAAGGATCAAAAAGCCCCGCCGGGCCTTGTGGGCACGGCGGGGCGGACAAGCAGCTATGGACAGCAGACTTAGAACAGGCCGGTGATGTTGCCGTCGTTGTCGACGTCGATGTTTTCGGCCGCGGGCACCTTGGGCAGACCCGGCATGGTCAGAACACTGCCGGTCAGCGCGACCACAAAGTGGGCGCCGGCAGAAACCTTGAGCTCACGCACGGTGATACGGAAGTTCTCGGGAGCGCCCAGGGCCTTGGCGTTGTCGCTAAAGCTGTACTGCGTCTTGGCGACGCAAACCGGCAGGTTGCCAAAACCATTCTCGCGCAGCTCGGCGAGCTGGCGCTTGGCGGCCGGCGTAAAGTCAACGCCGTCGGCGCGGTAGACCTTGGTGGCAACGGCCTCGAGGGCATCAGCGACATCAGCGCCGTCCTCATAGGCAAACTTGAGCTCGCTCGGCTGCTCAATCAGACGCATGACCTCATCGGCAAGCTCGAGCGCGCCCTCGCCGCCCTTGGCCCAGACCTCGGAAAGCTTAACGTTGACGCCGAGCTTCTGGCACTCGGACTCGATGAGCGCAAGCTCGGCCTCGGTGTCCGTCGGGAAGCGGTTGATGGCGACCACGCAGGGCAGACCATATACGTTCTGGATGTTGTCGACGTGACGCAGCAGGTTGGGCATGCCAGCCTTGAGTGCCTCGAGGTTCTCCTCGTTGAGATCGGCCTTGGCGACGCCACCGTTGTACTTCAACGCACGAGCGGTCGCGACGATCACGACGACGCTGGGACGAACGCCCGTCATGCGGCACTTGATGTCGAGGAACTTCTCGGCACCCAGATCGGCACCGAAGCCGGCCTCGGTAATGGCAACATCGCCAAAGCGCATCGCCATACGCGTGGCCATGATAGAGTTGCAGCCGTGGGCAATGTTGGCGAAGGGACCGCCGTGGACAAACGCGGGCGTGCCCTCGAGCGTTTGCACCAAGTTGGGCTTGAGCGCGTCCTTAAGCAACGCGGCCATGGCACCCTGGGCCTTGAGGTCGCGGGCACGGACGGGCTCGCCGGCATAGCTGTAGCCGACAACGATCTCGCCCAAGCGCTCCTTAAGATCGTTGATGCTCGTGGACAGGCACAGGATTGCCATGACCTCGGAGGCGACGGTGATGTCGAAGCCGTCCTCGCGCGGCACGCCCTGGGCCTTACCGCCAATGCCGTCGATGACGTGGCGCAGCTGACGGTCGTTCATATCGACGACGCGCTTCCAAGTGATGCGCTTAACGTCAATACCGAGATGATTGCCCTGCTGGATGTGGTTATCTAGCATGGCGGCCAGTAGGTTGTTGGCGGCACCGATGGCATGGAAGTCGCCGGTAAAGTGCAGGTTGATATCCTCCATGGGGATGACCTGAGCCCAGCCGCCGCCGGCAGCACCGCCCTTAACGCCAAAGACGGGGCCGAGCGAAGGCTCGCGCAGGGCCACGGCACTCTTGACGCCGCGACGACGCAGGCCGTCGGCCAGACCGATGGTCGTGGTGGTCTTGCCCTCGCCCGCAGGCGTTGGGTTGATAGCGGTCACGAGGACGAGCTTGGCCTGGTGATCAGTCGGCTCGTTGAGCAGTGAATAGTCGACCTTAGCCTTGTCGAAGCCGTACGGAATAAGGTGCTTAACGTCGACGCCGGCGTTCTTGGCCACCTCGGTAATAGGCAGCGGCGTGGCAGAACGTGCGATTTCGATGTCAGTAGGCATGGGCGGTCCTTTCGTTACCGAATGAGAAAAAGACCAATTCAGCATAGCACGGGCGCGCAATAGTAAAACGCCCATAACCGATGAACGGCGATATGTTTACCCGATGCCCAGCGATAGTCCAACAGCCCGCCAAAACAAAGCGCCCTAAACGGTAGGTTCAATCCCCAGGTGCTCAAAGGTGCGAAGGGTTGCCTGACGGCCCTGCGGCGTACGAATCATCAACCCGCACTGCAGCAAATAGGGCTCATAGACATCCTCGAGCGTGCCCGGGTCCTCGCCCACCGCGCTGGCAAGGGTCGTAAGTCCCACGGCACGACCGGAGAACGTCTTAGCGAGCGTCTCCAAAATGCGAATATCCATCCAGTCCAGACCGAGCTCATCGATCTCGAAGAACTCGAGCGCTTGGCGACAGATATCGAGCTCGATGGGACCGTTGCCGCGCACCTGTGCGTAATCGCGCACGCGCTTGAGCAGACGGTTGGCAAGACGTGGCGTGCCGCGCGAACGCGAGCCGATCTCGAGTGCACTGGGATGGTCAATCGTCACGCCCAGGATAGTCGCCGAGCGCGTCGCAATCTGCGCGAGCTCCTCGACCGTGTAGTAATCCAGGCGATATGAAATGCCAAAGCGGTCGCGCAACGGGCCGGTCAACATGCCTGAGCGGGTCGTTGCCGCTACCAGCGTAAACTTGGGAATATCCAGGCGAATCGAGCGCGCCGCCGGACCCTTGCCAATCACGATATCGAGGGCAAAGTCCTCCATCGCGGGGTACAGGACCTCCTCGACCGAACGGTTGAGGCGGTGGATCTCGTCGATAAACAGCACATCACCCGGCTGCAAGTTAGTAAGGATGGCCGCAAGGTCGCCCGTGCGCGCGATGGCAGGGCCACTCGTGGTCTTGATCTGAGCGCCCAGCTCGTTGGCGATAACGGTGGCCAGCGTGGTCTTGCCCAGGCCCGGAGGACCCGAGAAGATCACGTGGTCGAGCGTCTCGCCACGGCTCCGCGCCGCTTCGATCAACACGCGCAGGCTCTGCTTGATGTGCTCCTGGCCACAGTAATCGTCCAGGCGCTGGGGGCGCAAAGTGCGGTCGACATCGAGGTCCTCGGCCGTCAGCTCCGAGCCCACCATGCGCTCGCCGTGCGCCATGGATGCCGCCGGCGAGTTGCCGGGCGTCGCCCACAGGTCCTGAGAGTCATCGGCTTCCCACATCACGCATCCATTCCGAGTCGCTTAAGCGCCGCGCCGAGCAGATCCTCGACACGCATATTCTGCCCATCATACCCACTCAGGGCAACATCGGTCTCCTGCGGGCTAAAGCCCATGGAAAGGAGCGCCGCGCGGGCATCATCGATCGCCGAGGGAGCGGCAGCGGGCACGGGCATCGCAACCTGTCCGGGAATCACATCGACCGGCACAAAGCCCTTATCCTTGGCAAAGGTGCTCTTGAGCTCCAGGATCAGGCGCTGAGCTGTCTTTTTGCCCACACCGGGTACCTTGGCCATGCCCTTGTCGTCCTCGGCCATCACCAGGGAATACAGCTGTCCCACGGTATAGGTGGAAAGCACGGCAAGCGCCAGACGCGGGCCGACGCCCGAGACGGAAACGAGTCGATCGAACATCGTGCGCTCATCCTTTGAGGAAAAACCGAAAAGTGTCATGGCGTCCTCGCGCACCTGCATACGCGTGTAGAGGCGGACCTCGCCGCCGGGCGTCGGCAACGTGGCCGCAGTGCTGCCCGAGATGCCGAGCTCAAAGCCAACGCCCGACACATCGACGACAGCAGAGCTCATCGTGGCCTCGACAAGCGTTCCGTGGAGCTGGGAAATCATCAGTATCCGGTTCCTCTCTGTTGATAGAACTCGCCACCGGTAAGGGCGCGGGTGCGGCTGAGGTTTACGTGGCAGATGGCGCAGGCCAGGGCATCGGCGGCATGGTCGGGATGCGGGTCGTGGTCGAGCTGCGTTAGCGTGCGTACCATGTAGGCGACCTGCCGCTTGTCAGCGGCGCCGGTGCCCACCACAGCCTGTTTGATCTGCATGGGCGTGTACTCGCCAATCTCGAGCGCACACTCCGAAAGCGCCACGAGTGCAGCACCGCGGGCATGCGCCGTGGGGATGGCCGAGCGGACATTAGCGCCAAAGTAGATGCTCTCGACAGCAGCCGTGTCGGGTCGATAACGCTCGACGACATCCTTAAGGTCACGGGCGATATGCGACAGGCGCACCGCGAGCGGGCTGCCCGCGCTGGTCTCGATGCAACCGTAGGCACGGCAGCGAACCTCGCCACGCCGCTCCTCGATAATCCCCCAACCCGTATGAGCCAAACCGGGATCAATGCCCAAGATTACCAAGCCGACCTCCCCTCGCCACAAGCACAGCGCAAGACAAGGCCCCGCGCATCATTCACGAACGTCTGTTCTAGAATAACACAACAGCGACCGTATCTAGCAAGCAAGGTTGAACCACAGGTTGAGCATAAGTCAGCGAGCGAGTCCCTGCCGTGGCAAGGTGTCGCGAAAGAGGAGCGCCGCGTACTTCTGTACGCAAGCGACGGTTTGAGCGGCAGATTGCCCGGCAGGGGCTCGCGCAGCGTCGACTCGTTACGCGGTTTGGTAAAACCGCGTAACCTTGACCCTATCCCATAGTTAGTTCTGCGAGAAAAAGGGGAACTGCCTCGGATCTACTGGCGGATGCGGCATCGGGCCACCCTGGGGACTACCTTGCGAGCCGCCCTGACCGCCCATCATCTTATCGATGGCGTCCTGAACCTCGCCCTCGAACTTTTTCATTCCCTCGTGCAAACGACGCTGACCGTCCTCAGAGCGCAGCTCCTCCATCTGCTCGGGCGAAATACCCAGAAGCTCGCCCAGCACGCCCATCATCTCGTTTCGCACGCGCTCGCTCGTATCCTCGTCAGCAAAACGGCGCACCTCGGCGCGCGCCAGCGAATCGACCGTCATACGCTCCTTGCCGTTAAGTCCCAGGTCGGACCACGCGAGCATGTACGGCCAGGAGCGCTCGGCAAACGAACGGGACGAGACGATCGGCGCCGTCGGCAACATGTGGCGGGCAGCCTCACCCTGTCGAACGAGCATCAGCAGCAGCGAGCAGGCCTCAGGCTTGCCAGCGGCCATCGGAATGTCGTCGAACGATCGATTGCGGTCCACGTGCGCCTCGAGCGCGCCATCGACCTCACCCGGCTCAAGCCCGCCGAGCAGCTGTGCCGCGCGGTCGAGCATATCGACCGGGCCGTCGAGCGTCGAGAGCGCCTGCGCCAGCACACGCTCCATACAATCCTCCACCGCGTTGAGCGTCACGAGCTCTTGGGGCACCACGGAAGACGTGCGGTTGCGCACACGCGCCACAAACTCAAGCGTCGACAGGTACACATCGCCAAAAGGCGCGTAATCGCCCTGATAGCCGCCGCAAAGCGCCGGCGCCGCCAGCGCGTACTCGGTTTTGGACAGCGGGCTCAGCGCCATCGCACCCAGCTCGAGCGCCGTGTCCTCCAGCATGAGGCCCAACGTGCGCGAGCGCAGACGCTCGGCATCGCCCGCCGACACGTCGCGATCGAGCACACGCGCCGCATCCGGTGCATCGCGCTCGACGGTGCGAATGTGCAAACGCTCGGCGATGGCGCGGACGGCGGCACAGCGGGCAGCCTCGGCCTCTTCCTGCGCCGGTGTAAAGATACGGTTGCGCCCCAGCACCAGGCCAATCACATTACGCGGGCCCAGAGCGTCGACGGCCAGCGCCGCCAGCAAAGACGACGGCAAGTCGCCCTCGAGTGCCACCACAGCACGCGACGCACCGTGGGCTCGGGCGTTGTCGCGCACGGCGAGCACCAGCGCCTGCCACAGCCACTCCTCGGAACGGAACTCGGGCAGTTCGTGATCCTCCAGGGCATCGAGCCTCATGCCGCGCTGAATCTCCTGAACCAGCAGGCTCTCCTCAAAACACGGCGCCTGGGCCACCACGCGACCGCAGTCGTCGAGCACAAACGAACCGCCGGTATACACCGACTCGTCATAGGCACCGACCGGCGCCATGCAGGCAAACCACACGCTGCGCTTGGATGCGATCTTGCGGTAGGCTCCGCTGCGAACGGCGGCAATGGCGGCAGTCTCGCGGTCGGTCATGTCAAACGCGTCGAATTGGAAATACGCGATGAGGTCGACGCCGGTCGGCAACATCTCGAGCTCGCGGTCCAAGTCAAAAATCACGGCGATGCGCACGCCGTCCACGTCGAACACCGGCGGCGCCCAACGCGTGTCGTTGTTCTCGCCACGCTGCAGGGCAATGCTCGAACGCGCCGGCACCACATGACCGTCCTTGAGCATCATGTAGTCGAGCAGCGGCTGGCCCTCAAACGAAACCGCCGCGGGCACGATGCAGATCATGTCAAGCTCCTGGATACGCTCGGCGACACCAGTCAAGCCGGCAAGCATGTCGTGCTCAAAGTCGGCAGCGCCCACCAGGCCACCGGGCATGGCGCCCATAAAGAGCGGAGCCGGAACGCACAGCACGCGCGCTCCGCGCTCGTGGGCCAGACCAGCCTGGTCCTCGATGCGGCCGCAAATGCCCTCAATATCACCCAGGCGCATATCGATCTGTGCAAGCGCGAGCTTCATGGCTCAGCCCTTTCCGTCGTAAACCATCGAAATCGTAGTAAAAGCGCCGGCCGCATAATGCAGTCGGCGCTTGCATGTGCATATGCTAGCTATGATACCCCGAGCGGGGGCGCGCTCCTAGAATGTCGCGGACCACAGCCCGTGCAGGTTGCAGTAGGCATAGACGGTACCGGTCTTGGAGCCGCCCGCGAAAAACGTCGCGGGTTTCATGCCGGGCTCAAGGTAATGGACCTCTAAGCGGCCCTCGGCCTCAAGGGCAATCCACTCAATGTAGTGCTCGGGCAGGCTGGGGTGCTCGACCGAGCCAACGCGTGCGCGAATCACGTGACCGTCGCGCTCGGTCTCGACAACAGGCACGTGCTTCTCGTGCGCCGCGTCCTCAGTGTTTGCGGTCAGCTCCGTGCAACCGGCAGGGGTCGCAACGTCGTCGCCAAGGGCAGCGATGAGCTTACCGTCGGGGTCCTTAAAGAATTTCGCCATGATGTTCTCCTTTGCTGATGTGCCAATGTTCTTGATGGTTCTTATGCCCAAAGGCAGACAAACCATCCACGGCATTGCAAATGAACACATAACGGATCAGGCAAGCGGTCGGGCCAAAATGCGTCGACCGTCCTGCCCACTCCAGCAGTCCCACCCCGCGCGCGGCTAGCGCCCGTCGCCGCCGAGAAGCGCCAGAACATCCTCGCGCGTGAACAGTGCCGACGAGATGCCGTCGCCGCCGAGCACGCTGTTGACCAGGTCGCGCTTGGATTCCTGCATCTGCATAATGCGCTCCTCGATCGTGTCCTTGGCGATGAGTTTGTACACGGTCACGGTATGTTGCTGGCCAATACGATGCGCGCGGTCAGTCGCTTGGTCCTGCGCCGCCACGTTCCACCACGGGTCGTAGTGGATGACCACGTCGGCCGCCGTCAGGTTAAGGCCCACGCCGCCCGCCTTGAGCGAGATCAAAAAGACCGGCACCTCGCCCGCCTGGAACTGTGCGACCATCTTGGCGCGGCTCTCTTTAGACGATGCGCCCGTGAGCTTAAGGAAGGCGATATCCTCCTTGGCCAGGCGCTTGCCAATGATATCGAGCATGCCCGTAAACTGGCTGAACAGCAAGATGCGATGACCACCGTCGAGTGCGCCGTGCACGAGCTCCATGCACGTATCGAGCTTGGCGCTCCCCGCCTTGTAATCCTCGTAGTGTAGACGCGGGTCGCAGCAGATCTGGCGCAGCTTGGTGAGCTCGGCAAGTACCTTGAGCTTGTCCTTCTTAAACTCCCCGGCCTCGCGGTGCTGCACCTGCTGGGCGATGCGGTCCTGGTTGGCCAGGTAGAGCTTGCGCTGCTCGCCGGTGAGCTGCGCCATGACCGTATCCTCGATCTTCTCGGGCAGGTCGGCCACCACGTCTTCCTTTACGCGGCGCAGCACAAACGGCGACACGAGCGCTTGCAGGCGGGCGGCACTGTCGCCCTCGGCATGCTCGACCGGGCTTTCGAAGCGCTTTGCAAACGATTCACGCGTACCCAGCAGGCCCGGCATCAAAAAGTCGAAGATGCTCCAGAGCTCGGATAGGCGGTTTTCGATGGGCGTGCCCGTCAGGGCAAAGCGCACGCCGGCCGGCAGGCGCTTGGTGGCACGTGCCACCTGGGTGAGCGGGTTTTTAATGTACTGGGCCTCATCGAGCACCACACGGGCAAAGTTCTGCTCGACGTACTCGTCGATATCGCGCCGCATAAGGTCATACGACGTCACGACCACGTTATGCTCGGCGGCGCCGGCTATCTGCACGCGGCGTTGAGCCTTGGCGCCCACAATGGCGCACACATCGAGCGACGGGGCAAAGCGCTCCAGCTCGGCGGTCCAGTTGTATACAAGCGACGCGGGGCACACCACAAGCGTGGGCTTAATGTCCCCCGCTTCCACACGCGCCAGGATATGTGCGATCATCTGCAGCGTTTTGCCCAGGCCCATGTCGTCGGCTAAGATGCCGCCAAGGCCCAGGTGTTCGAGCGAGCCGAGCCACTGGTATCCGTCGACCTGGTAGCCGCGCATCGTTGCCTTGAGCGATGCCGGCACCGTAAAGTCCATCTTGCCGAGCGTGTCCAGACGCTCGACGGTACGGCGGAACGCAGCGTCGCAATCGGCCTCGAGCGCGGGCGTGCGCGCGAGCATGCTATCGACGAACAGGGCGCTCGATGCGGGAAGCGACACGCCGTCGAGCAGGTCGACGGCATCGACGCCCAGGTCCTCGGCGAGGCCAAACGCGGCTCGGGCGCCCTCGTCCAGGCGAATGATGTCGCCGGACGTAAGGCGCGCAAACGTTTGATGGCGTTTGTACGAATCGAGATAGACGGCAAGGTCCGCGGCCGAAAGCCCGCTCGCGCCCAGCTCGACATCGAGCAGATTGCTCTTGACGGCCGCACGAACCGAGAGCTTGGGCGCAGGGCGCACCGAAATCTGGCGCAGACGGTCGCTGAGCATGACCTCACCCAGCTCGGACAGGGCGGACAGGCCCTCGGTCAGCAGGCAGAACAAGCTCTCGTCATCGCGCTCCTCAAACGCCAGACCGCCCTCGTAAAAGTCGAAATACAGGGCCGCCGTATCCATAACGCGAAACTCTGCCACCTCGTCGCGGGGCGGCATGCCCGGGCGCTGCTCTTCGAAGGGGCTGCCCGGAGCGCCCAGACTAAAGAGGTCTGCCGACCAGTCGCCGTAGGTAACCGTAACTTTGCAGGTCACGAGCCCATCGTCGACGCCGATCGCCATGGCAAAGCTCGGCTCGGGTGCCACGGTATCGAGCGCAGCGGGCGCGGTAAGGTCGGTGTAGTCGCGCAAAATGGGCAGCGCCATACGACAGAACTCCCCCACCTGGTCGACAGCGATATGGATCGGCGTGCGACAGGGCAGTAAGCGCGATAGGAACGGCGCCGCATGCTGGGCAAACGCTACATCGGCGCGGCGCGCACGGCGGGTGTCGACCAGATAGGCAACGTCGCCCGAAGCAAAGCAGTATGCATCGGCCGGCAGGCGCAGATCGTAGCTACCACCAGCCGCCGGCGCGATTTTGGCGGCAAGGAGCGGTGGGCGCTTAGACAGCGCCTCGTCCTCCCCTTCCGGAGGCATCTCAACCGCGACGTCATAGGTGCGATGCGTCGTCGTCCCCCGCGACCAGGCGGGCTCAAAAGAGATAGTCTTGCCGCGCAACAGGTCCAGCACATATACGATGCTATGCTCGGACAGCGGTAACTGACGCTCGGCGACAAAACCGCTGCGGGCAAAGTCGTACGACGCCGAACGCGAGCTTGTGATGTCATCGAGATAGGCAACTGTCGTCACGACAAGGTTGAGCAGCTTTGTCGACACGTCTTCGAAGGCTTCGGGCGTATGGACAAACGTGAGCTTCTTGCCGTACGAGAAGGTGCCGCCGCGCACGTAGGCATCGGCCATGCCGTCGATGTCCTTGACCACGTAGGAGACCGATCCACAGCGAATGCGGAACTCGAGCGCCCAGCTAAAGCGGTCGGCAAACAGTGGATTGTAGTACGGCACCAGCGAGGGCTCCAACACCGCCTTGGGGGCATCGGGATCCACACTGCCGGCGAGCTTGCGGCGCATGCTCGCCAGCTCATCCATGCGCGCGTCCGAAAGATCGGAGAGCGCCGCCATGAGGCTGGGACTCGTGGGGACGGGCGCCGGGAAGGGAAAGTTGGGGTTGACGGCCGGCGCTTTGGGCGCGGTGCGCGCGGGCTGTTTCGGCTGCGCCGTAAACGTGCGAACCGGTGTGCGCAGCCCCTCAACAGGCTCAACGCCGCTGGCGTCCAGATACGCCAGCGCTGTAGCGATGGCATGCTTGCACATACCGGGGTAACGATAGGCGGCGGGGCAATCGCAATCGTAGTCGATCACCTCGTGCTCGTCCATGTCGAGCGCCACGCGCGTCTTGTACAGGTCGCCGTGCGAGCCGCGTACCGAGCCCTCAACCGTCACGTTTTTGGAGAAGCGCGAGCCGCTGTCCTCGATCGACAGCACGGCGCCGTTGAGCATGAGCGAACGCCCCTTCATAAAGGTGCCGCTCAGCGCCGCTTCCTTACGAAGCGCCTGCACAAACGTCCCCTGTGCCATCACTTCCTCCAATCTCGCGCCGGGTAGCTAATTTGGGACGGGGCTATTTTAGCTACCCCCATATGTCGGTTGAGATGTATTCCGACCCGACTCATTCGCCGTCAGCCAAAGGGTAGCTAAAATAGCCCCGTCCCAAATTAGCTACCCCGGCAAAATCATTTTAGATAACCGTCACGCGGCCTTGGTTGCCGACGATGGCTTTTGCCTCTGCCAACAGCGGAATCGAGCGTGCGTTGACCTTGGCCGGCACCTCGGCACGCAGCACACGCCCGTCCACCTGCTCGATAAAGATCTCCACGCGGTCGCCGCCCGGGTTGGCGGTAAGCACCGTGGCAAGACGCGCCATATTGCCCTGGCTAAAGCGGCTGTTGGGCACCATGACCTCAAACACCTTGGGCTTGTTGTTCTCCTCATTAAGCTCCAGTGGCACGATCTCCTGCGCGATGATCTGATCGCCGCGGTCCGAGCGCTCAAGCTTGCCCTTAATGCGCACAAACGCATCGGACAGCTGCGCGCCGGTCTCGGGATCGACCTCGCCGTACAGGTACCCCTCGGCCTCCTTGTAGGTCTTGGGGAACACCACGACCGTGGCCTCACCTTCCATGTCCTCGAGCTGCACGATGCCCATGGGGTCGCCGTTTTTGGTCACGCGCTTGGACACGCTCGAGACCATACCGGCCCACCACAGCGCCTTGCCCTCGGGAATCTCCTGGTTGATGGTACCGCCCGTGGGGTTTTGCACCTCGTAACCGGTGTCGATCTGCGAGAACGAGAAGTCGCGCGCCTTGGCTAGCGCATACTCAAACGGGCGCAACGGGTGGTCCGAGACATAGATGCCCAGAACCTCCTTCTCCTGGCTCAGCTTAAGGTGGCGGTCCCACTCCTGGCCGTCCGGATCGGGCACGCTCACCTCAAAGCCCGAGCCCTCAACGTCGCCGAACATATCGAAGAACGACGTCTGGCCGCTCGCGCGATCCTTTTGGCGCTTCACGGCGGCATCGATGATGTTCTCGGGGTTGTTCTTATCCACAAAGTGCATCATCTGGCGACGCGGATACCCCGTGGAGTCGAAGGCGCCTGCCTTGATGAGCGATTCGATCACGCGACGGTTGGCTTGGCTCGAGTCCACGCGCTCGACAAAGTCGTGCAGCGTCTTAAACGGGCCGCCCGCCTCACGCTCGGCGATAATCGCCTGCGCCACGCCAGTGCCCACGCCGCGGATGCCGGCCAGACCAAAGCGCACGCCCTCCTTGGTAGCCGTGAACTCGGTACCGGACTCGTTGACATCTGGCGACAGCACGGGGATGCCGTCGTGGCGGCACGCCGAGACGTAATGAACGATCTTGTCGGTCTTGCCCGTGTAGGACGTCAGAACGGCCGCCATGTACTCGTGCGGATAGTGCGCCTTGAGCCACGCCGTCTGCATAACCAGGATGGCGTAGCCGGCGGAGTGCGACTTGTTAAAGGCGTAAGACGCGAACTCGAGAACATCGTCCCAAATCTTCTGGGCGACCTCGCGCGTGTAGTTGTTCTTGATAGCACCGTTCATCCAGTGGTCGTAGGTGGTCTCGTCCGAGCCATCCTCCCAGTGGAGCACCGTCGACGTGAGCAGCTTGATCTTTTTCTTAGCCACGGGCTTACGGATACGCGAGTCCGATTCGCCCTTGGAGAAGCCGCACATCTCGACGGAGATGAGCATAACCTGCTCCTGGTAGACCATGGTGCCGTAGGTTTCGCCCAGGATGTCGTCCAGGCGGTCGTCGTAGGAGACGGCCGGCTCCTTGCCGTTCATACGGTTGATGTAGGACGAAACCATGCCGGCGCCCAGCGGGCCCGGGCGGTACAGAGCGATCAATGCCACGACGTGCTTGTATTCGGTGGGTTTCATGTTCTTGATCGTGGCCGTCATGCCGGCGGACTCGACCTGGAAGACGCCGGCGGTGTGGCCGGAGCCCATGAGCTTAAAGATCTCGGGATCGTCAAAGGGAATCTCTTCCTCTTTGATGTCGATGCCGAAGTTCTTTTTGATGTTTGCCTTGGCCTTGGAGATAACCGTCAGCGTGCGCAGGCCCAGGAAGTCCATCTTGAGCAGGCCCATGTCGGCAACGGTATGGCCCTCGTACTGGGTAATCTCGACGCCGCCCTTGGTGTCGAGCTTGGTGGGCACATGCTCGTTGACGGGGTCGCGGCAGATCAGAACGGCGCACGCGTGCACGCCCTCGCCACGGGTGAGGCCCTCAATCGAGAGCGCCGTGTCGATGATGCGGCGGGCGTCGTCGTCCTTTTTATAGGCCTCGGCAAAGTCGGGGTTAAACAGATCCTCTTTGCCGGGTTGTTTTTCGAGCACCTGCTTGAGCTTGACCTTGGGGTCGCTCGAGACCATCTTGGACAGGCGCTGGCCCATGTAGACCGGGTAGTCCAGGACGCGCGCGGCGTCGTTGATGGCCTGCTTGGCCTTAATGGTCGAGTAGGTGATGACGTGGGTGACCTTCTCGGGGCCGTAGAGCTGGCGAACGTGCTCCACGACCTCGAGGCGCCGCTCATCGTCGAAGTCCATATCGATATCGGGCATCTCGGTACGCTGCGGGGACAGGAACCTCTCGAACATCAGGCCGTTCTCGAGCGGGTCAAACGCGGTGATGTTCATGGCGTAGGCGACGATAGCGCCGGCGGCCGAGCCACGGCCGGGGCCGACGCCGATGCCGTTGTCCTTAGCCCATTGCACGTACTCGGCGACGATCAAAAAGTAGGCGGCAAAGCCCTTGTCGCAGATGACCTTGTATTCGTACTCAAAGCGCTCTTTGATGTTGACGCCGCCGATCTCGCGCGTGGCCCAGTCGTCACCGTAGTGCTGGCGCAGGCCCTTCTCGCACTCGCGGCGGAACTGGCTCTCGTGCGTCTCGCCGGGATCGAGCAACGGGAAGCGCGGCAGGATGATGGAGTCCCAGTCCAGTTCCACGTAGCACTTGTCGGCAATCTCGAGCGTGTTGTCACAGGCCTCGGGGCAATACGGGAACATCGCCCGCATCTCCTCCTCGGTCTTCATATAAAACTCCGAGCCGGTCATGCGCATGCGGTTGGGGTCGTCGACCTTGGCGTTCATGCCGATGCACATGATGACGTCCTGCACGGGCGCGTCCTCGCGGCGCAGGTAGTGAAAGTCGTTGGTAGCGATGACCTTGACGCCCACCTGTTTGGCGATGTCGATGAGCGTACGGTCCATCTGCTCGTCGGTCAGGCCATTATCGGTGGTAATGCCGTGTTCCTGAATCTCGATATAGAAGTCGCCGGGATCGAAGGTGTCGCGGAAGGTTTCGGCCCACTTGATGGCGCCTTCCATGTCGCCGCGGTCGATGTATTTGGGGATGATGCCCGCGATGCAGGCGCTCGTGCAGATCATGCCCTTGGCGTGGCGGCGCAGGTTGTCGAGCGTCACGCGCGGCTTGTAGTAAAAGCCCTGCACGGCGGCCTCGGAAACCGTCTGCATCAGGTTGACATAGCCCTCCTGGTCCTTGGCCAGAAGGATCATGTGGTAGAGCTCGGGCTTGTGGTCGCGGGCGAGTGTCTCGTCCGGCGTAAAGTAGACCTCGCAGCCAAAGATGGGCTTGATGACCAAGGGCGGCTTGAGCTCGTCGATATTGCCCTTCTCGTCCCACATGGCCATGTCCTTCACATACTGGGCATGCTCGCGCGGGTTTTCCTCGGGATCGGGCTCCACCAGCTCGTCGCGGCGGTCCTTTTCCAAGAAGGCCTTGTCGTGGCTCCAGGTTTTGTACTCGGGCGTGTTGTGGTTGACGGCGTCACAGGCCAGCGCCAGGTCGGGCACGCCATACATGTAGCCGTGGTCGGTAATGGCGACGGCGGGCATGCCCAGCTCTACGGCGCGATTGACCATATCCTGGATACGGGTTGCGCCGTCGAGCATGGAGAAAACAGTGTGATTGTGCAGATGGACGAATGCCATGTAATGAGCTCCGATGCGGGTTCGTGATCTTAGGGTTACGATTCTACCGCACGGCACGGACAGCACCCGAACCTAGCCAAACCCACACGGCTCCTCTTGCAGTTGCGGTGGAATAGTTCCTGCTTGGGCCACCTGGGCCGCAATACAGGAACTATTCCACCGCAAGTTATCTGAGGTCTAGAAGTTGTAGGTGACCACTTGAGGTTCGGCGGGTTCGACGAAGATGGTTGGATTCGCCTGCTCCACGCGGACGAACTTGACGGTCACGACCTCAAAGCCCGCCTTGTGCAGAACGTCGGCGTAAACGCGCGCCTGCAGGGCGTGCTTCTCGAGCAGCTGGTCAGGTGTCTCATCCGGCGTGCCACCCGTCTTGTAGTCGATGACCAGTGCGCGCGACGGATCCGCCGGATCGGTTGCCAAGGCATCGATGGCGCCCTCGGCATAGGCACCGTAGCGAGCGATGTCCTTGTCCTCGCAGCCCAGTGAAAAGAACGGCACCTCGGCGCGAACGCACGGCCACGCGAGCAGGTCGGCACGAACAGCCGACTTGAGCCAGCGGTCCAGGGCAACGTCGAAGCGTTCGCGCTGCTCCGGCGTCAGGCACCACAGGCGCGCCAGCGCATCGGCACACTCAGCGGGCAGCGCATCGACACCCATCTCGATGAGCCACTGGCAGGCGGCATGGAACGCCGAGCCCAGCGCCATGGGGTTGCCGGCGGGCTCAACGGCGGCCACGTCTGCATCCGTCATCTCGGAACCATCCGACTCCGCATCATCGCCGGACTCGTCCATGGGAACACGAGCCTCGGCGGCACGATCTTCCGTCTCGGCATGGAGCGCCGCGGCGATTGACGAGTAGCTATACGAATCACGCATCGGATACGGACAGATGCCCATGCGCACGCCCACCGCCTGGGGATACACAAGCTCAAACGAATCGGGCTCGGGGTCGGCAGGACCGGGCACAGTTGGGTGCACAGCATTATCAGCGACATCGACATCGCCGCGAACAAGCCTGCCCTCGGCATCCAGCGAAGCGTTGGCCTCAAACGCCTGCTCGCCAAAGGTAAAGTCCGCCAGCGAGATGAGCTCATAGTCGCCCGGCTTGGAGTTGTCGAACACCAAACGGTCGCTATCGAGCTGCGGCATGTCCAGGCTGTCGGTCGGCAGGATGCGGCGCAGCACGTCGTAGGTCAGATCGGTCTCGACGTCGAAAGTCGGCGCACACAGCTTGCCACGGCTCACGCCGGCATCCATCGCCAAAATGACCAGCTCACGCGCTCGCGTCATGGCAACGTAGAGCAAGCGGGCCCGTTCCTCGAGCGAAAGCTGCAGGTCGTCGTTGCGCAGGCGGGCAAATGCCTCGGCGGGAGAACCCGTCGCGCAGACATCCTCCATAAGCTCTGGCGGCAACCATAGCGACGTGCCCTTGCCCTTAAACGCATGCTCAAACTGCTTTTTGACGTCATCGCCCTTTACGAACGTGCCGTCGGCGAGCTTAACGCCGTCGAAGCGTGCCGGCAGTGCCACGACCTGCGCTCCGCCCTCGACGCGACCCATCTGTGCCGCACCCGAGGACTTACGCACGCCAAAGCACTCGGCGACCGCCACGACCGGATATTCCAGGCCCTTGGACGCATGCACGGTCATGATGCGTACCGCGCCGTCACCCTCCTCGTTGAGGGCGCCTGGGGCCTCCTTGCCCGCCAAGAAGCGGTCGAAGGCGAGCGCGATGGAGCGCGGAGAATTGCCGAGCTCGGCCTCTGCCTCGGCCACGGCATCGAGCGCCTTGAGCACGTTGGCGGCAATGGCCTTGCCCTCGGGGCCGCGCTGCGCCAGACGCACGAACCAGCCGGAAGCATTGACCACGTCGCGCGCGATAGCGGCGAACGAATCGCGCCCCACGCGACGCAGTGCATAGCGCAGCACCTCGCGGGCGCGCGTTACGAGTGGCAGGTTTTGCAAACCCGGCACATCGGAATCGCTCATGATGCCCACATCGATATTGCGGCGCGACGTCTCGCCCGTCTGCTCGTCGAGCTTAGTCGCCAGCGCCAGGAACTCCTGGGCACCGAGTGCAAACATCGGCGAGGCCAACAGCGGCATGAGACCCTGCGTCGTATCGGCCGGATTGGCAAGCACGCAGACCAGGGCGCGCACCGTTTGGACCTCGGCAGCCTGGGCAAAGACCGAACCTCCCGCGATAACGCAGTCGAGTCCCTGGTCGCGGAAAGCCTGGGCGTAGACGTCGGCATTAGTCATACGGCCCAGCAACAACACCATGCTGCCCTGGGGCTGGCCCGCTTTAACGAGCGCTTGGAACCGCTCCGCAATCGCACGAGCTTTCGCCTGCGTTCGCTCCTGCGTGCTGCCACCGGCAACGAACAGCGCCTGGCGGCGCGAAGCCTTTGCTTTGAGCTTGTCCTCGCGATCGTCACTCGGCTCAAGATCCAAGAACCCCTGCATCAAACCACCAGTGTCGCCGTCAAAGACGCGCGCCACATAGCGCAGCACCTCGTCGTGGCTGCGGAAGTTGCGCACGAGTTTGACGAGCTCGCCGGCGGGGACATCGGCCACGGCAGTCGCCTCGGGCGCAGCAGAGGAGCCCACCTTGCGCTCCTGGCGGCGAAACACCTCGACCTCGGCACCACGGAAGCGGTAGATCGACTGCTGCGCATCGCCTACGGTGCACAGCGCGCGCTCCCCCGCGCCCGTCAGGTAACGGATCAAATCGACCTGCATCTGGTCGGTATCCTGGAACTCATCGATCATGACCATCTTAAAGCGGCCCTCGTAGGCGGCTCGGATGGCGGGATAATCGCGCAGCGCCTCGTATGCCATGCGCAACAGGTCGTTATTGTCGAGCGCGGACTGGTCGGCCTTGAGCGCGCGGTACTCCGCCTCCACAGAGCGGGCCAAGCCCACCAGCGCATCGAGCGCCGGGCCACCGCAGGCAAGCACGATATTGATAAACGCATCGGCGACCTCGGCCTTGAGCAGCTCGACCTGCTCCTTAGGGAATGCCTTGCTCGCGCGCGGCATGGTGCACGACATCATGAGTCGTTCCGCATCGACCATGGTCTTGTCGCTCGCCTCGAACGCGTCGATGGCGTCGAGTGCCACCTGCGCTTTCTCGGTCGTGGCCTTGCTCGCGCCCAGCGCCGCACGATAGGCATCGGCAAGCGCCGAGGTGTCGGCCTGGCCGCACGCCACGCACACATCGTCCATGCCGTCCGGCAGCTGGCTCGATAGCTCCAGCAGGTCGCGCACCAGGCCTTTGATGGTGGTACCGGCGCCAAACGGCCCGCCCTCGCCCGCCATGGGATACCAGGCGTAGAGGGCCTTAAGCGAGGCGGCGAGCTCAGGCGCGGCATCGGGCGCCGTCGCGCGCCCCAGCACGTGCTCAACAGCCTGATCCATAAGCTCATCAGTATCGGTGAGCACCGTGAACTCGGGATCGATGCCCAGCTCCAGCGCGTGCGCGCGCAGGATACGCGAGCACATGCCGTGGATGGTCGAGATCCAAGCGTCGTCGACGGTCAGGGCCTCCTCGTCCATCCCCTCTTCGATAAGCGCGCGGCGCACGCGGTCGCGAATCTCGGCCGCGGCGTCTTTGGTAAAGGTAATGGCGAGCACCTGGTCCAGATGCTCGACAAACGGACCGGATTCGGGCGAGAGCGCATAGACGATGCGGCGCGTGAGGGTAAAGGTCTTGCCCGAGCCGGCACCCGCCGAGACAAACAGCGGGCGGTCGAGCGTTTTGACGACTTGCAGCTGTTGCGGCATCAAGGTCGAAAGATCCATGGTCTACACGTCCCTCCTTACAAACGTTCCTTCGTGGTTATACGAGCAGCGCGCATGCGCGGCCTGAGCCGACGTTGGGTCGACAGCGGCAACGTTGCCCGCCTCGAGCTCGCGCAGGCGCTCGGCAATGCCGGTCTCCACGCGGTCGAGCAGCGCATCGAAGTCCATGTTGCCGCCCTCGCCCGGAAAGCCCTTCTTGAGGCCCGGAATGCGGCCGTCGCCGCGCTCTTCCTCGAGCAGCTCGGCGCTCGCGGCACCGCGCAACGCCGGCTTGCCTCCCTTGGTCGAAAAGTAGAGCGCCGCGCGGGTGTCCAAATCCAGCGCCCGGCGCATGGCCTGGGCGTAGATGAGCGTTTGGGTATGGGGCGGTAGCCACCGCGGATCGTCGATGGGGGCCTCGCCCGACTCCTCGTCGCGCACCGTGGGGTCGGCGAGCTTAAACTCCTCGACACCCGAACGATGCTTGTAGTCAATCACCACAGCGCGGTTCTCGGCGTCCACATCCACGCGGTCGATGCGCCCGCCGAGCGGCCAGCCGGCATACTCGACCTGGAGCTCGTTGAACGCAAACTCCAGGTAGCGCGGCGTGAAGGGCGCGAGCGCCTCGGACTCGTAGACGAGCACGCCCTCCAGTTGCGGCAAGATCTCGGCCACCTGGCGCTCCTCCACTGGAGAGAGCGGCACCAGCGGGCCCTCGGTACCGCGCTTGCCGGCGTGCTCGGCCAGGGTCTCGGCAAAGACCTCGTGCAGCAGCTCCTTCGCGCGCGGCAGATTCATGGGCGTCACGCGCTCCATGCCCTCCTGCGGAAGACGTGCATGCAAGTGCTCCAGCACGTCATGGACAAAGTTGCCCTTCTCCATGTTGCCAAAGCCCGCATCGATGGACTGAGGTTTGACGCGATACGAGACGAACCAGCACAGCGGGCAGGTGGAATAGGCCTCAATCTGCGAGGCGGACGTCAGGCGCGGCACGAGTGGCGCGTCCTCGCCCTCGCCATCGCGACGACGCAGGACCAAATACGGCACGGCCTCGGCGCTCAGATGCTGAGGGGCTTCACAGGTCACGCGCTCGCGCTTGAGACCTTCGCCTGCCGCGGGATCGAAGTCCCTTACGATATCGCCCTCACCCTGTCTCTTATACACATCTCCGAGCCCACGAGACGCGTAGTAATCTCG
>UQSK01000011.1 GCA_900543605.1 uncultured Collinsella sp. | reverse complement strand
GTTCCCGTGGATGTTTGAGCAGATGCCCGAGCTTAAGCCGTTTAAGCCCGCCATGGACCTGCTGATGGAAGACACCAGCTGGGACAAGATCTACGACCCGCAGCGCCTGGCCTGCAACGAGGTGCCGCTCCAGGCCGCGGTGTATTTCGACGACATGTACGTCGATTCGGGCCTGCAGCTCGATACGCTCAGCCGCGTGGGCAACTCGCACGCCTGGGTGACCAACGAGTTCGAGCACGACGGCCTGCACGGCAGCGTGGTATTCAAGCACCTCTTCGACGAGGCCCTCAACCGCGGAGACCTGCGCCGGATCTTCTAGCAAAGGAGTGTCCCCACCTGCCGGCACAAAGGGAACGTCCCCAGGTGCCGGCACGAGAAAGACAGCGCTGCGGGAAACGATCCGCAGCGCTGTCTTTCTTTATGCAAATACGATCAAGTTATCCCTGTGTATCGCCGGCTTCTCGGCCAGGTTAGCGAGCAGGCGGTTGCTGGCGATCTGGTCCTGGCGGCGGCCGGCGGCAAGTTCCAGCACGTCCGAATCGGCCTCAGCGATACCGCGGGCGACGACCATACCGCTCGGATCGCACACATCGAGCACATCGCCCTCGGCAAACTGGCCATCGACCTCGCGAATACCCACCGCAAGCAGGGAAGAACCACGGCTGACCAGCGCCTTCGCAGCACCATCATCGACCGTAACCGAGCCATGCGCCTTGTCGCCCAGTGCGATCCACAGCTTGCGGGGTGCGATGTCCAGACGCTCCGCCGGCGGATCGAACAGCGTGCCCACGCTCTCGCCGCGGGCGAGGCGCACGAGCGCATCGGGCTCCTCGCCCGAGCAAATCACGCTCTGAATGCCCGCCGTCATCAGAATGCGGCTCGCGCGGATCTTGGTAATCATGCCGCCCGTGCCCACCGATGTGGAAGAATCACCCGCCGAGGCGATAATCTTGGCATCGATCTTATGCACGACCGGGACGAACTCGGCCGTGGGGTCCTCATGCGGATTGGCAGTATAGAGACCATCGATGTCCGAGAGCGTCACGCACAGATCGGCAGAAACCAGGCAGCTCACAAGCGCCGCCAGTGTGTCGTTGTCGCCAAACTTGATCTCGTCGACGGTGACGGTATCGTTCTCGTTGACGACCGGCACCACGCCCAGCTCCACCAGGCGCAGCAGGGCGTCGCGCGCGTGCAGGTAGGACGTGCGGCGGGCCGTATCGTGGCGCGTGAGCAGCACGAGCGAGGTGAGCAGGTCGCGCGCATGGAACTCCTCGTCGTAGGCCGACGAGATGATGCACTGACCAGCCGAGGCGCAAGCCTGCAGGCTCGGCAGGTCGCCGACCGGCTTGCGGTCGAAGCCCAGCACGGGATAGCCGCAGGCGATAGCGCCCGAGCTCACCACGACTAGACGCCAGCCGAGCTTGCGCAGGGCTGCGGCCTGATCGGCAAGCCCGCCGATAAAGGAGCGGTTGACCTTGCCATCGGCGCCCACAACCGTGGACGAACCGATCTTTACCACCATCGTTTTATAAGAAGTCGTCATACGTCAAACCAATCAACTGTTCAGCGAACGGCCGAGCTGGCGGCCAAGGGAGCGTGACTTGCCCCTACCGCCCAAGGAATTAGTGAGCCCAGGGGAAAGCCGAGGCCGCGGCCATGTTCTTGCGTACGAGCTCGTCGCGCACCTGAGCCAGGCCCTGCTCCATGCCCACCACATAGGTCTGCGGGTACAGGAAGCGCTTGAAAGCTGCGTCCAGATGATCGAGCGCCCAAACACAGCGCTCGCGCGCGTCCTGGATGCTCTCACGCGGAGCCACCGCACTGCCGTCGCGCACGATCGGCACCAGCAGCTCACGATACTCAAGTTCGGACACGTCGGTCACCAGGGCGGCATCATTCACGGCCACGAGGGTATTGCCGCGCGCGGCGCCCTCCCCCGACAGATGATCCTCGTCATAGATCATGTCGCAGATCGGGCCGCCAAAGCCGTCGTAATAGCGGCGCACGCGCTGCACGCCCGGGATCGTGCGCTTGTAGGGCTGCTCGGAGAGCTTAACCACCGGCGTCCACGGGTCCGCCTCGCTCGCACGGCGGGCAGAAAGCTTATACACACCGCCCAGCGCCGGCTGGTCGTAGCAGGTCGCGAGCTTGGTACCCACGCCAAAGCTATCGATGGGCGCACCCTGGTCGAGCAGCGACTGAATCGTGTACTCGTCCAGATCGTTGGAAACCGAGATCCCCACATAGGGCAGGCCCTCGGCATCAAAACGGCCGCGGACATACTTGGAGAGCTTGGCGAGGTCGCCCGAGTCGATGCGGATAGCCGACAGACGCTCGCCCACCGCCTCCATCTCTTTGGCAACCGTAATGGCATGCTCGCAGCCCTCGCGCACATCGTAGGTGTCGATGAGCAGCGTACAGTTCTTGGGGCTCGACTTGGCAAAGGCGCGGAAGGCCTCGAGCTCGGAATCGAAGCTCATCACCCAGCTGTGCGCATGCGTGCCAAAGACGGGAATACCGTAGCGGCGCCCGGCGAGCACATTGGACGTAGAGGAACAGCCGGCAACGTAGCTCGCGCGGGCGACGGCCAAGCCGCCATCGGGACCCTGGGCGCGGCGCAGGCCAAACTCGGCCACGGGACGGCCGTCCGCCGCCAGCACCACGCGCGCCGTCTTGGTGGCGACAAGCGTCTGGAACCCGACGATGTTGAGCAGCGCCGTCTCGAGCAGCTGGCACTCCAGCGCGGGGCCGGTGACGCGCACCATGGGCTCGCGCGGAAAGACGAGCTCGCCCTCGGGCACGGCGTCGATGTTTACATGCGCACGAAAATCGCGCAGGTAGTCGAGGAATCCAGGCTTGAACATCGCGCCGCCGGCAGGGGCCTGGAGCGAGGCGAGATAGTCGATGTCCTCGGGCGTAAAGCGCAGATTCTCGACCAGCTCGGGCAGTTCGGCGGTGCCGCACATGACGGCATAGGCGCTGCCAAAGGGATGGTCGCGGTAAAACGCGGTAAAACAACCCTGCTCATTGGCCTTGCCGCTCTCCCACAGGCCCTGGGCCATAGTGAGCTCGTACAGATCGGTGAGCATTGCAATGTCGGTGGGATGCGAGATGTCGGTCAAAGCCATGGGGCGACCTTTCGGATGTGTTGTGCAGAGGTTGAGGGTTGGGCGAGGCGGACGTGCGGGCATGGAGCCCGGCGCGAACAGGTTAGTGCAGGCCCATGCTGCCCGTAATCGTGTAAACCATAAAGACGATAAACGCGATGAGGGCGAGCACGATGATGATTTTTTGAGCCGGAGCCATGCCGGGGATCTCATTCTCGCCCGTAGGCTCCTTGGAGGTGACCATGCGCTGGGCAAAGGTCATCTCGTCACGGCTCGGTTTGGGCTCGGCGGGCTTGGGGTGAGCGGCTTTTTTGGGCTGAGGTTTGGGTGCGGTGGGCGCGGGCTTCGCGGCGGCGGGCTTGGGCGCAGGCGCGGGCGCAGACTCGGATGCAACCTTCGCAGCGGCCTCCTCGGCCTTCTCGCGCTCGGCACGCAGGGCGGCCAGCTCCTTGCGCTCGCGGCGCGCCTCTTCCTGGGCCTCGCGGCGGGCCTTCTCAGCGCGGAGCTCTTCCAACTCGGCGCGCTCCTCGGCAGACAGTGGTTGGGACTCAAGCTCGGCCATGGTATAGCCCTTTCTTTTAAAAAAAGCCGCCGACACAATGTCAGCGGCTTATCAAATCCAAGGGTGGAGACGAAGGGAGTCGAACCCTCGGCCTCTGCCATGCGACGGCAGCGCTCTCCCAACTGAGCTACGTCCCCAGGACAAGTCGATATTTTACCTACGGCTCGCCAACTGTCAACGCCCAATAACCAGTCTTTTTTGGGGCGCGGCTATTTTGACAACTTTTCGAACAGGCGATCCTCTCGATGATTTTTTAATCCCCGTCCCAGAAAAATCATCGACGAACGCACTACTTTGCGCTGGTAAGAACACCGGTGGTGTCGAAGGCCGGGGTGAAGCTCTCGTCTACCGCGCCGCCCTCTTGCCAGAACATCGTCGTAAAGCCCAGGTCGTCGGCATGGTCGAGCACCTGCTCGTACTCCTCGCGCGTCACGGCGCGTGACAGGTCGCCGCCCTGCTCGCGCATGAGCGCATTGGGCGTGTACTGGTTCATGACCGAGATCGGCACGTCGCCCACCGTCTGCCACACCAGGTCCAGCACGCGACACGAATCGTCTGCATGGCCCGGCAGCACCAGATGGCGCACGATCATGCCGCGCTTCATAAGCCCGTCCTCGTCCACCAACTCTCCCTCGCGGCGCTCGATCTCGCGCGCCATCTGGGCCAGACCCGACACGGCCACACGCGGGTAATCCTTTATATGAGAGAGTGACTGCGCAAGCCCGGCATCGGCATATTTAAAGTCGGTGAGCCACACATCGACCAGGTCGCCCAGCGCCGCCACGGCACTCGCGCGCTCGTAACCGCTCGTGTTGTAGACGATTGGGATGACCAGCCCGCGCGTCCGTGCCGCGGCAATCGCGGCAGGCAACAGGTGTGCATAGTGCGTCGCCGTCACCAAATTGATGTTGTTAGCACCCTGGTCCTGCAGTTCCAGCATAATCTCGACCAGGCGCTCAGGCGAAATCTCAAGGCCAAAATTGCCGGTCGAGATCTCGTGGTTCTGGCAGTAGATACATTTAAGCGAGCAACCGCTAAAGAAGATCGTGCCCGAACCGGCCTCGCCCGAGATAGGCGGCTCCTCCCACATATGAAGCGCCGCGCGGGCCACCCTGAGCGTGTCGTTAGCACCGCATACGCCGCGCGCGCCCTCATCGCGCGCCGCACCGCAACGGCGCGGACACAAATGGCAGGCGGGCGAAAAAAGTTCGGTCAACGACGTCGGCATAAAAACATGCTCCAAAACAACGATTCAGCAGCTCAAACGTAAAGGGCCAGACCGCGTAGACGGCTCCGTCCCTAAGGCGCCGTAATCGTCCGACACGATTTTTGTAATGTCAAGACTGGAATCGATAAAGTGCCGCTTTATGATGTAGGTATTCCGCCCCCCGCGGAGCAACTGGGTGAACCGTCGCGTTTATTTAGGGAGCCCACACAGTCGTACCTAGTACAGGTATCCTTCGTTGTTAAGGACGCTGGAACAGTCGATGAGGGCACCCACCTGTTTTAGGTGGGTTCATTTTCGTAACGTGGGGGGTGGTTTTCTTTTGCCGAAAATCACCATACAGTCCATATGGATCCCCGCCGGCATCCCGATAAGCCATCGACAACATCCCAATATCTGGTAAGCGCGTGATTATCGCTGCGTGCAATTACATGCACCCCCCTTGGTCGAGTATTATGGTTCGGCTATGCCCTTTGCGCATGGCGTTCTTCTGACCTTTTCCTTCGACGCTTGGCGGTTTTTAGATTCATGGCTTCATCCCCGAGCTACATACCGTACCTATGCGTGGCAGCGGCGGCCTTTATCACGACCTTCCTCGCGGTGCCCCTGGTCAAGCGCTTGGCAATTAAGCTCGATGCCGTCGACTATCCTTCTAAGCGCCGCATCAACACCAAGCCCATCCCGCGTTTGGGCGGAACGGCGGTGTTTTTGGGCCTGGTCGTTGCCTGCATTGTGCAAATCCTAGGCACCTGGCACCTAGGCTGGCCACCCGTCCTGGTGCCGCACGCGCGCCTTCACATTAGCTATCCCATGCTGGCGCTCTCCTTTACCGTCATCTTTGCGACCGGCGCTATCGACGACGTCTTCCAGCTCAAGCCCAAGCAAAAGCTGGCCGGACAGGTCCTCGCCGCGCTTATCGCCTGTATCGGCGGCCTAAAAATCGGCGTCATCGTCAACCCGGTTGCCCCCGGCGAGATCATGCTCGGATGGCTCGCCTACCCCATCACCGTGATCTATCTGGTGGCATTCACCAACATCATTAACCTCATCGACGGCCTCGACGGCTTGGCCACGGGCATCTGCGGCATCGCGTCGTTCACCATGTTTTTGATGGCCGTGCTCTCGGGCCGCATCGACGCCGCCGCGCTCTCTATTGCGCTCTTTGGCGCCTGTCTGGCCTTTTTGCACTACAACTTCAACCCCGCAAGCATCTTCTTGGGCGACTCGGGGTCGCTGCTTCTGGGCTTTGCGCTGGGCTCCATCTCGCTGCTCAACGTGAGCCGCACCGCCGCACTCACCTCGCTTATCATCCCGCTCATCGTTGCCGGCGTGCCTATCATCGACACGTTTAGCGCCATCGTGCGCCGCAAGCGCGCCCACATTAGCATCGGGCAGGCCGACAAGGGCCACATCCACCACCGCCTGATCCAAGAAGGCTACAACCAAAAACAGGCCGTACTGCTCATCTATGCCTGGTGCATCATGCTTTCGGCCGGCGCCGCCGCGATTAACCAGGTCGAGGTGCCCATGCGTGTGCTCATCTTTACCGTGCTCGCCATTGGCTCGGCGGCCTTTGCCAAGCATCTACATCTGTTTGAGCCCGTGCTGCGCCACCATTACAACAAGCGCACGCACGAGGACGAGCTCGTCACCCCCGACGACCCCGCCTTTAAGCAGGAGGAGCAGGCAGCCGAGGAGCGCAAAGAAGAGCGCCACCACAAGCTCTAGGGCAAGCTGCCGAGGATGTGCCAAGGCACCGTTAGCCAAGCGCGGCCGCGCCGCACCCATCGCACATGTCGCAGCACGCGCGTCCCTCTCCCGCCCCTCGCCTACTTACGCACCGCCCCTCCAATAAACGCGCTATCATCTTGACCCATGAACATACGTTAGGAGCAATCATGCCAAACGAGAACAGCTACGAAGTCGCGCTGCAAAAGAGCAACGCCATTCGCGAGGGCCTGGCCAAGACGCCCGAGAAGTTCACCATGCTCACCGGCGACCGCCCCACCGGACGCTTGCACCTGGGCCACTACTTTGGCACCCTCAAGGGCCGTGTTGAGCTGCAGAACATGGGCGCCAAGACCAACGTGCTCATCGCCGACTACCAGGTCATCACCGATCGCGACACGACCGAGCACATCCAGGACAACGTGTACAACATGGTCATGGATTACCTTGCCTGCGGTATCGACCCCGACAAGACCATGATCTACGCGCACTCCGCCGTGCCCGCCGCCAACCAGCTCATGCTGCCGTTCCTGTCGTTGGTGTCCGAGGCCGAGCTGGCGCGCAACCCCACCGTCAAGGCCGAGATGGAGGCCTCGGGCCATGAGCTTACCGGCCTTCTGCTCACCTACCCGGTGCATCAGGCCTGCGACATCCTGTTCTGCAAGGGCAACGTGGTGCCCGTCGGTCGTGACCAGTTGCCGCACATCGAGCTCACCCGCACCATCGCCCGCCGCTTTAACAACCGCTACGGCAAGGTGTTCCCCGAGGTCGACGCGCTGCTGTCCGAGACCCCGCTGCTGCCGGGCCTGGACGGTCGCAAGATGAGCAAGAGCTACGGCAACGCCATCAACATCTCGATGACCGCCGAGGAAACGGCCAAGCGCATCAAGAAGAGCCAGACCGACTCCGAGCGCATGATCACGTTCGATCCCGAGAACCGCCCCGGCGTGTCCGGCCTGCTTTCGACGGCTGCAATCTGCACCGGTCGCTCCGAGGTCGAGATTGCCGAGGAGATCGGCATGGGCGGCTCCGGCCAGCTCAAGAAGTACGTGACCGAGGCCGTCAACGAGTACTTCGCACCGATCCGCGAGCGTCGCCAGCGATACGAGAACGATCTGGACTATGTGAAGGACGTCCTGCACGAGGGCAACCGTCGCGCCAACGAGATTGCCGAGCAGACCCTGGCAGAGGTTCAGGACGCCATGGGCATGGTGTACTAGACCGATCTGCTGGCTTGAGCTTTCGATTGCTATAGGGCGGGCGCTACGGCGTCCGCCTTTTTTGGAGCCGGACCGCTTCGGCTCCGTCCATCACACTCTCCCGACAAACAGGAACAGGCCCGCCGGCAGTTAGCTGCCAGCGGGCCTGTTCCCGAAGTACACCGTTGAATCGCACAGAGGGGAGGAATGCGAATCAAACTCAACAGGGCAGGCTTTTTCATCGCCTATTGCCTGCTCCGTTGCTGAAACCAATATAGTTCGCCGTGGTTTACTTTTTGACGACAAAATGCGCCGCCATAGCTTCTCCATAAGTTAGCCCAAGTAAACTAAACCACCACAAAGGGGGCAGGCACCTTTGTGGTGGTTTACGCCAAGGCAGAGCCGCTAGAGCCCCGCTGGCCAGCGACAGGCGGCCAAGTCGACGTGCATGTCGTCCTTAAACGCCACACCCTCCCCTAGCAAAAGCTCACGTTGAGCATCGGGACCGCCAAAAGCGAAGCCCTCGCATATGTGCCCGTCGGCAAACACCACACGATGGCAGGGAATCTGGCCGGGGCGCGGATTACTATGCAGAGCATACCCCACGTACCGCGCACTTCGTGGACGACCGGCAAGCAGCGCCACCTGACCATACGTGGCGACCATCCCCTCGGGGATCTGCTCGACCACCTCGTACACCCGTTCAAAAAAGCCCTCAGACGCCATTGCTCGCTCCCTTCCACCCGGAAAAGCATAAACCACCACAAAGGTGCCTGTCCCCTTTGTGGTGGTTTATGGCAGGTCGGTTAGTTGGCGGGCTGGAAGAAGGCTACGGCGACGGCGCCGGGGCCTACGTGCGTGCCGATGGTGGCGCCAATGGTGTGAACGGGCAGTTCGCCCTCGGTGTGGCCAGCCCACAGTGCCGCGCTGTCCTCGATATACTTCTTGAGCACCGCATCCGAAAGGCCCGTATAGCCCAGCGCCAGCGGCATGGAAAAGTCGATGCCGCCTGACTTTTCGACCTTTTGGTTCAGCAGGTTGCGGCCGTTCTTGGAACCGCGCGCCTTGCCCAGCTGCACGATCAGACCGTCCTCGACAGCCACCACGGGCTTCACATTGAGCAGCGTGCCCACAGCGCCAGCCGCAGCAGACAGACGACCGCCGCGCACCAGATACTCCAGCGTCTCGAGCAGGCCGATGACGACCACGCGGTCACGGACGGCCTCGACGGCCGCCGCGATCTGGGCCGCACTACGGCCCTCGTCCACCAGGCGCAGGGCATACTCGACCAGAACGCGCTCACCCAGGGTGACGTTGTTGCTGTCTACCACGTACACGTCGCCGCCCGGCGCCTCGGCAAGTGCGGTACGGGCACTCTGATTGGTGCCTGATAGCTTAGCGCCCACGGTAATAATCACAGCCTCATCGCCGGCTTCACGCGCCTCGGCAATCGCCTGCGAAAACGCGTACGGGTTGACCTGGCCGGTCTTGGGCAGCTCATCGCGCTCCACGAGCATCTCGTAAAAGCGCTGGTGATCGATGTCGATGCCATCCATGTACACATCGGTGCCAAAGGTAACGGACAACGGCAGAACACGCAGAGCGGGGTGCTCAGTCGGCGACATATCGCTCGCGGAATCGGTAATAATACGAATGGACATAGCGAATCCTTTCTTTCGCGGACCTCTCGCGGGGAATTTTGACAGCAATGCCCCGGCACGGCATACGCACTCAAACGGGACTATGCAGTTGTTAATTGGAAGCAAATGCCTTGGCGGCCTTAGATCTCGCGCAGGGTGTTGAGAATCGTGCGCAGCGACGCATACATCTGCTCGCGCTGCTCCACACCCATAGCCTTACCGGTGGTATCGAGCACCTCGCGAATGATGCGGTCCGCCTCGCTCATGCTCTCGCCGCCCAGAGCGGTCAGGCGCACCGGAGCACGATACTTAACGGCGGCATCGCCCGAATCATCGACCTCGACGTAGCCACCCTCCTCCAGATGCGCGAGCGTACGCGAGACGGCGGCGCGGGTCACGCCTGCCATGCGAGCCAGGTCGGCGCCAGTCAGGCCGTCCTTGCTGCGCTCAAGATAGTACAGGCACATAACGTCGGAGCCCTTGAGACCCAGCCTTGCGCCCTCAGACGTCTTAATGCGCTGGATCTCCTTGTAGAGTCCGCTGATCAGTCCGACAAAGTCCTCGAAACGTGTCTCGTCGCTCTGCTGCATGGGAGACGACCGCCTTTCGCTTGCATAATGCTAACGGGTAAACATCTTAGCCGTACTTAACGGCCGGCAGCCCTGCACGCCCTATTTGTTAACCCATCAACATAAAAACCACCACAAAGAGGACAGGCACCTTTGTGGTGGTTTGGGCCGGCGAACATGATCCGCAGGCGTCGCTACAGCTCCACGCAGGGATTGTCGCGGGTCACAAGCGTCTTAACGACAACCGTAGCGCCCAGATAACGCTCGAGCAACTCGGCGAGACGATCAACGGCAGCCTGGCAATCCCCCATCCGCTCGGGCTCCACGCACTCAATCGCCAGGAACGCATCGGCCGAATCATCGGACAGCGCCGTGCGAACGCCGTCGCGCCAGTTCCAGCAGCGGCACACGGCGCCCGCATCGTCGATGTAGGCAAGCTCGCCGGGCAGCGTCGGGTCATCCACATCCTCGCCAAGCGGCAGGAACGCATCCCCGCCACCAGTGACCGCCAGGCGCAGATCGCCCTCGATAGCGCGCAGATCCTCGCCTCCCACGGGCAGCGCGTAGGTCAGCGACACCGTGTTATAGATGTCCACCGCAGGCGTAATGTGGCCCACCGGCTTACCTTTGAGCACGCGTTTGAGCAGGTTCTCGATTGAGCAACGCGCGCCCTTTTTGGTCTTGAACAGACGATAGGCCTCGCGCCATGCCTTGACCGGTGCGTTCTCGCTGATAGTATCGCTGGTCAGATGACGCTCCGCGTCGATATTGGCGCGGTCGAGCAACGCCGCAATCGCGTCCACGTCCTCCTGGGGAATCTGAACCGCGGGCTTCATGCCCTTCACGACCACAACACCGACCGCTGCCCGCGGAAACAGCTCCCAGAATGAATCCTCGGCAATAAAGCTCTTCATACGTGCTCCCTTCACGATTCGCCCCAATGCGAATGCCTAAACAAAAAGCGCTCTCACAGCGGCCACCTTCAAAGTCCTACGGTGCCGCCACAAGAGCGCTTACGCTGTCCCCATCCGGAGAAGGGGACGATATGTCAGGCGTATTGTAACCCGAGTCATCCACACAAGCAAAACCACCACAAAGGTGCCCCCCTTTATGATGGTTTTGAGTCTGAGGCGACGCTAGTGGCGGAGCCCCAGCAGGCCGCGGCCGCGATGACGAGCCTCGGCGGACACCTGGGCGTGCGGGCCGGCGGCTTTGACGGACTCGGGCAGGTGCGAGTACTTCTTCTCGAAGTTCTCCTCGAACATCACCGCCAGGTTGTGCGCGGCCTCGTCGTAGCGCGCGGTGCTCTGCCAGTATTTGCGCGGCACCAGGATGCCATCGGGCACGCCGTGGCACGTCGTGGGAATGTCGACGTTAAAGATGTCGTCGTGCACGAACTCGCTGTCCTCGATGGTGCCGTCGAGGGCGCGCGCGACCAGCGAGCGCGTGTAGGCCAGCTCGATGCGATGGCCTACGCCGTAGCCGCCGCCGATCCAGCCGGTGTTGACCAGGTACACACGCGTGCGGCCGTCGGCAATGCGCTCGCCGAGCATCTTGGCGTAAACCATGGGGTCGAGTGGCATAAACGGCTCGCCGAACAGCGAAGAGAACGTGGGCGTGGGCTCGGTGACGCCGACCTCGGTGCCGGGAATCTTAGCCGTAAAGCCCGTCACAAAGTGGTACATGGCGGCGTCGGCCGTCAGACGCGAGATGGGCGGCAGCACGCCAAAAGCGTCGCAAGTCAGGAACAGCACGACACTCGGAGTGGTGCCCATGCCCTTAGTCCACGCGTTAGGAATGTGCTCCACGGGATAGGCCACGCGCGTGTTGTGCGTGATCGAGATGTCATCGTAGTTGGGCTTGCGGTTCTCGTCGAGCACCACGTTTTCGCAAATGGCGCCAAAACGGACGGCGTTGAAGATCTCGGGCTCGTGGAAGGCGTCCAGGCCCTCGCATTTTGCGTAGCAGCCACCCTCGATGTTGAAGATACCCATGTCGGACCAACCGTGCTCGTCGTCGCCGATCAGCAGGCGCGTGGGATTGGCAGAAAGCGTGGTCTTGCCGGTGCCGGACAGGCCAAAGAACACGGCGGTCTCGTGCGTGACGGGATCCATGCTGGCCGAGCAGTGCATGGGCAGCACGTCGTCCTCGACGGGCAGCAGATAGTTCATGACGCTAAAGATCGACTTTTTAATCTCGCCGGAGTAGCCGGTGCCGGCGACCAGAATCACGCGTTCCTGGAAGTTGATGACCACGGCGGCGCTGGAGTTGAGGCCCTTGATGGCGGGATCGCACTGGTAACCGGGCGCTGCGAGCACGCAGAAGTCGGGCTCGCCGGTGCGCGCGATTTCGCGGGCAAGCGGGCGGGCGAGCATCTGCTTGATAAAGAGTGCCTGGCTGGCACGCTCGCAGGCAACGAGCAGTCGACGCGTGTGGTTGCGGTCGGCACCTGCCATGCCACGGGTGACGAACACGTCGCGCTCGTTGAGATAGTCGACGATGCCGGCCTTGATGGCCTCATAGCTCTCGACGGACAGCGGACGGTTGACCGCGCCCCAGGCGATCTTGTCGTGAACATCGGGGGTGTCAACGATAAAGCGATCGTTGGGTGAACGGCCGGTGCGCTCCCCCGTCTCAATCACCAGCGCGCCGTTGGATGCCATGCGGCCTTCTTCGCGGCGGATGGCGTGCTCGACGAGCTCCGCGGCGGGTAGATCGACCAGCAGGCGGGGCTGATTCTCGGCGGGATCTTCGACCAGCGTAATACCAAAGTTGGACAAAACTTCTGCAGGGGTAACACCAGGCATGGGGCCTCCTTTAAAAACGCGACACGTGGACGCGACGCGCACTTTACTCACGTAAAGCCCGTTGTACCCGATATGCAAAAACGTTTTTGCGGCAAGGGCGGCAAGCCCGCCCAACGGTCAAAAATCGCAGGCAAGCGGCCTAGTCATTGGGGACGTTCTTAAACGACTAGTCGTTGGGGACACTCTTGAACAGGCAACAACCAAGGAGTGTCCCCGGATGCCGGCACTTAGGGACGTTCCCAAAGTGCCGACTACCGAATGGCGCCGCCGAAATTATTGAACAACCTGTTCAAAAACACGAATGGATACCGCCGCGACTATACTAGAGCGCAGCAATAGAAAGGACCCCGCTTTGAGCATCACGCCCCTCGATAGCATTCGCCGCGCCATCGCCCGCCGCAACGGCATCTCCAACCCCGCTGCATCGAAAGACGGCGCCGCGAAGGCCCAGGGCGGTCGCATCGAGAACGGCCTGTTCCCCGCCTCGCACACCGCTGAGGAGCTCGCTCGCATCCAGGAGCTGAGCCAACGCAACGCCGGTGGCCCCAATAGCAACCAAGTCACACGTCACCGGCGCGAGCGCGATCGAGAGCCCGGCCCCGTACGCCGCATGGTCAACGCTTGGTGGAACCGTCTGCTCGGCGCCGTCTACGGCGGCGGGTTCTCCACGCAAGAGGCTGAATACGAAGAGCACGCCACCCGCCGCGATTACCTTTGGAACACTCTCGGCACCGCCGTGTGGGGCTTGGCGTTTCCGCTGCTCACCATCGTGTCCACGCAGCTCGTGGGCGCCGAAGAAGCAGGCAAATTCTCCATCGCCTTCGTCACCGGCACGCTCATTATGATCGCGTGCAACTACGGCGTGCGCAATTTCCAGGTCTCGGACATCGACGAAAAGACGTCCTTTCGACGAAAAGACGTCCTTTGCCTCCTACCAGCTCAATCGTTGGACCTGCGGAGCGCTCGCCCTAGGCTGCGGCCTCATGTACAGCAGCGCCCGCGGCTATGACGCGCATATGGCGACGATCGGCCTGGGCGTCTACCTCTACAAGGTCATCGACGGCGTCGCCGACGTGTACGAAGGCCGCCTGCAGCAGGCCGACAAGCTCTACTTGGCTGGAATGAGTCAAACGCTACGCTCCGTCGGCGTCATCGCGGTCTTCAGCGTGGCGCTGTTCCTCACGCGTAGCATGCCCATCGCGGCCATGGCCATGGGTGTCACCGCGATCGCCTCGCTCGTGCTGGTCACCGCGCCGCTCGCCCTGCTCGAGACCGAAAAATCGCGCCGCGTAAGCCTGCGCGAGGTCGGCCACCTGTTTGTCCAGTGCGCCCCACTCTTTGGCGCGCTATTCCTGTTCAACCTTATCGAAAGCATGCCCAAGTTTGTGATGGAAGGAACACTGGCCTACAAATACCAGCTGTACTTTAATGCCCTGTTTTTTCCAGCTCAGGCCATTTTGCTGAGCATCGGATTTGTCTATAAACCGCAGCTCTTGCGCTTGTCGAGCATTTGGGCTAATCCTCGCAAGCGTCGTCGCTTTGACCTGATTATTGTTGCCGTTATGGCGCTGATCGTGGTCATCACCGGCGTGTGCGCCGCATTTATGGCAGGTCCCGGTATTCCCCTCATGAGCTTTATGTACGGTCTCAGCTTTGAGCGCTACCGTACGCTGGCGCTGCTGATGGTCGTCGCCGGCGGCGTCACCGCGGCCATCGACTTTATCTACGCCATCATCACGGTGCTGCGCCACGCCGGCGACGTCACCAAGATCTACCTGATCTGCTTCGCCGTAAGCGTGGTGCTGCCAGTGATCCTGATTAAGCTGCTGGGTCTGATGGGCGCTGTGGTGAGCTACCTAGCCATCATGGCCCTACTGCTGGTGCTGTTGATTATCGAGTACCGCCGCATCCGCCAACGCATCGAACGCGACCGCAATCCATACGGAGCCTAATTAGCTGCCCCCGGTCACCGGAATTTGCGATGGAATCGCCCCGGCTGGGGTCTCGTTGCAAACAATATGCATCACGCAAAACTAAGTGAGTAGACTTTTACCGAATCCCTGACCACACCGACAGAGCACAAGTCTGTGACCTGCGGTTTTATTGAGGCAAATATGTTGGGTGCTCGGCATTTCCAAAAAAGTCTACTCACTTAGCCAGCGGGTAGCCAAATGATTACTTAATCCCCGTCCCAGAGAAATCAATTAGCGGGCAGAAGGGCAAAAGTAGTCAAAAAAGGCCCCGTCCAAAATTAGCTACCCCTTGCGCCGATTATTCGCCCGGGTTGATGTTCGCGTAGAACTCCGCCCCATCATCGAGCCGCAGGATGCCCACGCGGCCGAACTCGGAGCCGGTGGCGGCGGCGCAATCGATATCGATGCGATCGGGCACACCAGCGGTATCCTCGCCACCCAGGCGCACAATCTGCCCGCGGCCCGACTCCTCATCGAGCCCTGCCAGACCACCGACCTCGCAATAGCGCCCAAGCGATACCGTGGGCGTGTGACCGCTCACCACGACCGGGCCCTTGCCCTCGGCAGAAAGCAGCCCGGTCGGCACATCCCAATAGCCATGACGAATCCATAGCAGGTCATCGGACGACTGCACCGCGAGCATCTGCTGCAGCAGCTCGCGATCGGCACCCACCGCTCCGACGCCATCGGCACAATCGACACCATGCTCAAGCAAAAACGCGCGCGCCGCCTTCATCTCGATTCCAGCATGTACCAGCAGATACGGGCGCTCCTCGGTCTCGACCACCGCGTAGAGCGGCAGCGCGGCCATCCATCGCACGAGCTCCTCGTATGCCTCAAATTCCATGTCGTTGAGCTGCTCGCGCGTCGTCCAGCCACCGTTGATATCCCAGGTCTCGGCATCGAGCGAATCCTGGCCAATGATGGCATCGAGCATGATCTGCTCGTGATTACCCTTGAGCACGCGAGCGTTGGGCAGCGAGCGCACGAGCTTAATAACGCCGACCGGATCGGGCCCGCGATCGATCATGTCGCCCAGCACGTACAGTGTGTCGTCGGACGTCAACGAGATCTTGGACAGGGCCTCGTCAAGCGCACGCACGTGCCCGTGAGCATCAGATGTCACATAGATCGCCATGGTACGCCTCTCCTTGCATTGCGGCCGAAGCCCGGCGCCGCAACTAAAACTTCAAGTTGAACTTAAACGTTACCCATTGTACTCCGTTGCAATAAAGCTGGAAAGGGTTTCCGAGCAGAGGCAAAGACGACTGCCGTCTATGACGATATCGCGCACGCCCGCAATCCAACCCCATAAACCCACCATCTTTGGGTACAAATAACCGCAAACAACTGACCGTGCCACGCCAACCACCCAGGAGCGGACACCATCCATGAACCAGATCCTTCTCTTTATCGGCCTCGTTATTATTCTGTGCCTGACCATCAAACCCGTCGGCAAAAAACTCCCCTTCCCCACCCTGCTCATCTTTATCGCGCTCGGCATGCTGTTGGGCGTCAACGGCCCGGCGCATATCGACTTTAGCGACTTTGCGCTTACCGAAACCGTCTGCAGCACGGCGCTGCTGTTCATCATGTTCTACGGCGGCTTTAACACCAATATCGACCGTGCCAAACCCGTCTCCGTGCCCGCGGTGTTGCTGAGCACGCTCGGCGTCGTCATCACCGCAGGCATCACCGGCGCGTTCGCCCACTTTGTGCTGGGCTTCGACTGGATCGACGGCCTGCTGCTGGGATCGGTCGTGGCATCCACCGACGCGGCCAGCGTCTTTAGCGTGCTGCGCGAGCACAACCTTTCGCTGAGGGGCGGCACCGACTCGCTGCTCGAGGTCGAATCGGGCTCCAACGACCCCGTCGCCTACATGCTCACCGCTGTGCTCGCTACACTCGCGGCCGGCGGCGACATCAACATTCCCGCACTGCTGGCCAAGCAGATCATTCTAGGCGCGGGCCTGGGCCTTGCCATCGGCTGGGCGGCAGGCCGCCTGATTGAACGCGCACATGCAACGGCCGAGGGCGCGCAGACCATCTTCTTGTTCGCCGTGGCCATCGTCGCCTACGCGCTACCAAGCTATCTGGACGGCAACGGCTTTTTGGCTGTATACCTGGCAGGCATTGTACTGGGTGCCAGCGACATCACCGGCAAAGTCGAGATGGCGCACTTCTTTGACACCCTCACCGAGATGGCCGAGATGACGATCTTCTTCTTGCTCGGCCTGCTCGTAACGCCCGCACGCCTGCCGCAGATGCTGCTGCCGGGCCTGGCACTCATGGCGTTCATGCTCTTCGTGAGCCGCCCCATCGCCGTCGGTGTGCTCCTAGCGCCCTTTAAGACGAATCCCCGCCAGGTCGCGCTCGTAAGCTGGGCGGGCCTGCGCGGAGCAGCTTCGGTCGTCTTTAGTCTCTTTGCCGTGGTGGCCGGCGTTCCCGGCGGACACGACCTATTTGACCTGGTATTTGTGATTGCCGTGTCGAGCATTGTGGTGCAGGGCTCGCTGCTGCCGGCGGTGGCGAAGAAGCTCGATATGATCGATGCGGAAGGCGATGTGCGCCGCACTTTTAACGACTACCGCGACGAGGACGGCATGTCGTTCGTCAAGCTCAAGGTAGGCGCTGGACATCCGTTTGCCGGTCGCTCGCTCGCGGACATTGGCAGCGCCACAGACATGCTCGTGGTCCTGGTGCTGCGCGACGGGGCGCACCCGGTGCTGCCCAACGGCGATACCGTCATCGAGGAAGGTGACCTGCTGGTGATGGCCGCGCCGACGTTTGAAGAGCGTGCCGAGGTTACGCTGCGCGAGGTCACCGTAACCCCCCACGGTCGCCTGGCCGGCCAGCGCCTGCGCGATGTGCCGCAAGGCAAACATCCGTTTATTGTGGTGATGCTCAAGCGCGAAGGCCAGACGATCATTCCCGATGGCAACACCCTCATATACGCCGGCGACGAAGCCGTCATCGCCACACTGGCGTCGTAGTGACCAGGAGGTAGCTAATTTGCGACGAAGAGATCAAGCGCCTAGAGAACCTCATGCCTTCGCTCGCTGATTTGGATTTGCCTGAGGAGTAAAGCACTCCTCCCCCATGTAACCATCCTGTAAATCATAGCGGCGCACTCGGGTTTTACCGTGATGCGGTCGCGCCCGGCGCTCCACTGTGCTAAAGTATCCCGAACGTTCAAACGACTACGAGGGGGAACTAGAAGATGGCACGTGTGCACAACTTCTCAGCTGGCCCGGCCGCGCTGCCTACCAGCGTGCTCGCCGAGATCGCCGACGAGATGATGGACTACCGCGGTTGCGGCATGTCCGTGCTCGAGATGAGCCATCGATCTAGCATGTACCAGCAGATCATCGACGACGCCGAGACTACCCTGCGCCGCCTGCTGAGCATCCCCGACAGCTACCGCGTCCTGTTTTTGCAGGGCGGCGCCACGCTGCAGTTTGCGGGCATCCCCATGAACCTCATGCGCCGCGGCCGCGCCGGCTACGTCGTGACCGGCAACTTTGCCAACAAGGCGTACAAAGAGGCCGCCAAGTACGGCGAGGCCGTGCTGCTCGCGAGCTCCGAGGACACCAACTTCGACCGCATTCCCACCATGGCCGACATCAACGCGTGCATTGCCGCCGAGGCCGCGGGCGACGGACTCGACTACGTCTACATCTGCCAGAACAACACCATCTTTGGCACCATGTACCACGAGCTGCCCGCTTGCGGCGACGTGCCGCTGGTCGCCGATGTCTCGAGCTGCTTTCTGTCGCAGCCGCTCGACGTTGAGCGCTACGGGCTCATTTACGCCGGCGCGCAGAAAAACGCCGGCGCCGCGGGCGTGACCGTGGTCATCGTGCGCGACGACCTCATCGCAGATGGCCCAGCCTTTGCGCAGACGCCGCAGTACCTGGACCTTAAGACCCAGGCCGCCAAGGGCTCCATGCTCAACACGCCCAACACCTTTGGCATCTACGTGTGCGGCAAGGTGTTCCGTTGGGTGGAGCAGACCGGCGGACTTGCCGCCATGGCCGAGCGCAACTGGGCCAAGGCCAACCTGCTCTACGACCTGCTCGAGCACAGCGAGCTGTTCCATGGCACCGCGCAGGCCGACAGCCGCTCCATCGCCAACGTCACCTTCCGCACCGGCGATGCCGAACTCGACGCGGCCTTTGTCGCAGGCGCGGCCGATCACCTGATTCAAAACGTCAAGGGCCATCGTCTGGTGGGCGGCATGCGCGCCAGCGTCTACAACGCCGTAACCATGGAAGACGTGCAGGCGCTGGCCTCGTACATGAAGGACTTCGAAGCGCAGCATAGTTTGAGTCCGCGATCTAACTAGCCCGCAACCCGCGGGCCGGCCAGCCACTTCAAACCACTTGTTTTAGACAAACCTGCTAAGGAGTTTTCCATGCGCAAGATCAAAACCATCGACGACATCACTAAAGACGGCAAAGTCGAGTTTGGCGAGGGCTACGAGTTTGTAAGCACCGCCGAGGAGGCCGACGCCATCCTGATGCGCTCGACCGACCTGCACGGCTACGAGCTGCCCGAGGGCATCCGCGCCATCGCCCGCTGCGGCGCCGGCGTCAACAACATCCCCGTCGAGGAGTACGCCAAGAAGGGCGTCGTCGTCTTTAACTCCCCCGGCGCCAACAGCAACGCCGTCAAGGAGCTCGTCCTGGGCATGCTGGTGCTTTCGAGCCGCGGCGTGGTGCAGTCGATGAACTGGGTACGCGACAACGCCGACGACCCCGAGATCCAGGTCGACGCCGAGAAGGCCAAGAAGGCCTTTGTGGGCCGCGAGCTTAAAGGCAAGCGCATCGGCGTCATCGGTCTGGGCAACGTAGGCTCCAAGGTCGCCAACGCCTGCGTCGACCTGGGCATGGATGTCTACGGCTACGACCCGTTCATTTCCGTCGAGCACGCGTGGGTGCTGAGCCGCGAGGTGCAGCGCGTGGGCACGCTCGAGGATCTCTGCCGCGGCTGCGACTACCTCACCGTACACGTGCCCAGCAAGGCCGACACCATCGGCATGATCAGCACCGAGCAGATTAACCTGCTGGCACCCGACGCCGTGCTCATCAACTACGCACGCGAAACCATCATTGACGAGGACGCCGTCGACGCTGCCCTGCGCGAGGGCAAGCTGAGCTGGTTTAGCTGCGACTTTGCCACGCCCAAGACCGTCAAAATGCCCAACACGTTTATCACCACGCACTCGGGCGCCGGCACTGGCGAAGCCGAGGCCAACTGCGCCGATATGGCCATCAGCGAGCTCAAGGATTACCTGGAGAACGGCAACATCGCACATAGCGTCAACTACCCCGCCTGCAGCATGGGCAAGGCGCGCGCCGCGAGCCGCATCGCCTGCCTGCACGCCAACGTGCCCAACATGATCGGCCAGATCACGGCCATTCTCGCCAAGGACAACGCCAACGTGCAGCGTATGACCAACGAGTCCGCCGGCGAGAACGCCTACACCATGTTCGACACCGACGAGCACCTGGACAGCAGCACCATCGAGGCGCTCAAGCAGATTCCGTCGATGTATCGCGTGCGCGTGATCAAGTAGCGCCAGTGCCAAGCCTGCCAGACAGGCCACGAAACCCATTCGGCCCCTCGTTTTCACGAAACGGGGGGCCGATTTCGTTGCTCCCGGCGGCTTGAAAAGTGTTACTCAGAACAAGTTGTTTCGGATAATCGACGGTAAGACCCAAACCACCCAGCGCACCCACTTTGATAAACAGCTTTATCAGGGACTTTAGTAGGTAAAAATCGATCTCTATATACCACATCCAAGTTGACTGTCTATTTTCCGAAACAACTTATTCTAGATAGCATTTTTAAGGCCCCTCCAAGGCAAGATTGAAGCCTATTTTGCGACCAAAGCTCTAGTTCGCGCGACCGTTTTCCACCCGCGCGGCTAAATTCCCGCCCAATCGATAAAAATCTCCTCACGAAGCCGCCGTTCGAGCTCCTGCTGCCGCGGCGTCTTGTCTTTCAGCGGCACATCGAGATAGGACATGATGAGCTCCATCACCACGCGGAAGGCATCGGGGTCGGCCAGCTGGCCATAGGTCATCAGAACGACGGGATATCCCATCGCTTGCAGCGCCGTCGTTCGATCGGAGTCCGAGATCTTGGATTCTATGGATCCGTGAATTGCTTTACCTTGGCATTCAACCAGACACTCTCGGCTGCCGTCCTTATTTGCCAGCAGAATATCGGCATAGCGCCTATCAAGCCCCGAAATCAGGCGGGCACTGCGCGTCATTCGAATCTCGACGTTATTGGTAAGGCGCAGCCCTTCGCCGCCGCGCAACCTCGTAAGGCCAAACAGCATCGAAGCCTGGACCTCGAGCGGCGATGCCGCCACCCCCGTAATGCATTTCGCGGCACGCGTGAACGATTTAGCGCCGCGGAGCCCCGGGATCTCATCGACGTACTCCGCAAGTTCAGAGAGCTCAATCAAGGGAGGTCGTTTCCACAAGTCCGTTGGATTCCCCGAGGCATCCTTTACGTTTTCCCAGCCCGACCGCGCGTCACCCCACCGGCTCCCATATGCCTGCTCAAGTGCCGACTTTACCTGAGGCGCAATCTTGCACACGGCAAAGGTGCCGCACATCTCATACATGCACATGATCAGACGCTCGTTTGAGACCAAGGAAGCCAGGGTCAACAGGGTAAAGAGTGGTGACGCGACATCGAGGCCAAACTCTGTCTGCCACATGGAATCAAACGGCCTCTCCCCGTTCCAAACATGCCTGACAATGCGATCGCCCTTGCGCCCGCAGACGCCCTGCGCCAACACGTGTAACGGGGTGCCCAGGAAATGCTTGACGAGCGGGTGTTCACAAAGATGCTCCCTGCGCGGATCGTCTACAGAATCGGGCAGGTCCGGCATTATCGCCAAGACCTGTGGAGGTATCCGGTGATACCGAAAGGCAGATATGTCGCACAGCATGTCATCCATGAAGGGTATGTACCCACCGCGTCGTTTGTAAACCCGCCTGGACGGCAAACGCGCTGGCTCGGCCTGCGAACGGTAAATACCGCTGCGCGCACGCCGCGGATCTCTCAGGAGGCTTACAATCTGTTTGAAAAGCAGACTGATTGTGAGGTTGCATATGGTTGATGAGGACTTTGCCTGGCGGCTTGCGCAGGACCTTGTGAAGATTGACAGCTCGGATCCGGGTGCGTATGAGGGCGAGATCGAGCACTTCATTAAGAGGCTCATTGAGCAGCAGCTGGCGCAGCTTGATAGTCCTGAGCTCGATGCCGTGCAGATTGAGGAGCTTGAGGTGCTCCCCGGGCGCCGCAACCTTATGGTCACCGTGCCGGGCGTGAGCGACGAGGCGCGACTCATCTACATCTGCCACATGGATACCGTTACGCTGGGAGATGGCTGGGACGCGGACACGCCGCCGCTCGGGGCGACCGTGCGGGACGATAAGCTCTATGGCCGCGGCGCCTGCGACATGAAGGGCGGTCTGGCCTGCGCCATTGCCGCTCTGGTCCATACGTTCGAGCGCGTGGCGGCGGATGGCGCGCTGCCCCGCCGCGGCTTTTCACTCATCTGCTCGGTCGACGAGGAAGACTTTATGCGTGGCTCAGAGGCCGCGATCGATGCTGGCTGGGTCGGCTCGCGTGAATGGGTGCTGGACACCGAGCCCACCGACGGACAGATCCAGGTGGCGCACAAGGGGCGTACGTGGTTCGAGATTGAAATGGCCGGCGTGACGGCGCATGCGAGCCAGCCCTGGAAGGGCGCGGATGCCGTCGCCGCCATGGCCGAGGTCGTGTGTTCGCTCCGTCGCGCGTTTGTGGCGCTGCCCGCGCACGATGAGCTGGGGCCTTCGACCATCACGTTTGGCCAAATCGAGGGCGGATATCGCCCCTACGTCGTACCCGACCGCGCCAAAGTCTGGGTCGACATGCGCCTGACTCCGCCGACCGATACGGCCGCCGCGACGCGCATGGTAGAGCAGGCCATCGCCGTCGCCGAAGCCGCCGTTCCCGGTTGCCATGGCAGCTACACCGTGACGGGCGACCGCCCCGCCATCGAGCGCGACCCGAACTCTCCCCTTCTAGCAGCGCTCAGGCGTGCCGCCGATGACGTGACGGACGCGGACACGACCGTCGGCTTCTTTACCGGCTACACCGACACCGCCGTCATTGCCGGCAAGACAGGTAACCGCAATTGCATGAGCTACGGCCCCGGGTCGCTCGCGCTCGCGCACAAGCCCAACGAATATGTGCCCCACGCCGATATCGTTCGTTGTCAGCAGGTGCTAATCGCGCTCGCCGATAACGTGCTCTGGGACGCGAGCGGCCAAGTTGGGGCATAATAAGCCGCGAACAAACCGACTCGCGCGTTAGGACCGCCCATGAAAGCACTTCCGTTTCCCTGCATCCGCCCGGCTCAGGACCGCGTGCTCGAGGCGCTGCCTGCAATGGGCAGTATTCTGAGTGACAACGAAGCCCTGCGCGAAGCCATTGCCGATGGTCTGATGCTCAAGGACCCGGGTGCGGCGTATTACGTGTACGAATGCTCGGGCGAGCCGGGACGTGTGACGGGTGTCGTGGCGATCTGCCCGACGAGTGTACTTGCGGGCGGCAAGGGCGATGCCAGCGCCGACGTGGCCGCCGCCGCGCGCGCGATCGCCGAACTCAAAGTTCAGCCGCGCCCCGTGTCGCTCGCCTACGAAGCCTCTCCCGTCATGGACATCATCCTGAGCGCTGCCAAAGAGGGCGCCTCGCTCTACGCCGTCACCGATCCTGCGGGCATTACGCACCGCGTGTGGGAGGTCAAGCGCGAGGACGCCGTCGGCGCCATCCGTGCCATGCTCGACCAGGCGCCGGAGCCGGCACTGGCCGACGACCCTGCCTACGCTGCCGCACTAGTCGGGGCATCACAGCTCCTGGCCGATGAGGCCCGTTCCGCCGGAACGTACACCGGCAAGGAGCCGTTCAACTTTACCGTTGCCGTGCTCTTCCCCGCTGCGCAGGTCAGCGGCGCCGCGCCGCAGGTTCCGACAGGCCTGCTCATGCACCAGGTCGCGCGATTCTAGCAAGACCAGACCGCCCAGCACAAAAATCGGCAGCTCAACAAACAGGGGGCGGAGATGCAGCAGGTGCATGCATCTCCGCCCCTTTTGCGTCGAGAAGTTATGCCGGCGACCCGTGCCGCCGCGCTCGCGTTATCCGCGCTGCGGACCCGCAGTAGCCACGAGCGGTTCAAGCCCCAGCTCGCGCGCGTAGTCTTCCTGCGTAAAGACTTCGACCAGTTCAAACGTATCGGCCGCATCGTCAAACGCAAAATGCAGCACTGAGCAGTTGCCCGGCACGCGTTCGCGCTCGTCGGCCGCCGCACCCTTCACGTGATCCATAAACTCCTTGATAGCCGAGCCATGACTTACCGCGAGCACACACGTATGGTCCGGACGCTGCATAAGCTCGGTCAGCGTCGCCACCATGCGCTCACGCACCTGCATCTGGCCCTCGCCGCCAAACTGACGATAGAAATCTCGCCACGGGCGCTCGGGCATAAGCATCACGCGCTCGGCCTCAAAGTCGCCAAAGAACCACTCGCGCAGACCGTCCAGGCGCTCGTACGCCAAGCCCGGCCACAAGTTGGCGATAGTCTGCTCGGTGCGATGAAGCGTGGAGGTGTAGGCGTGGTCGGACTCAATGCCGCGCGCACGCAAAAACATGCCGGCGCGCGCCGCCTGGTCGCAGCCCAACTGCGTGAGCGGCGAGTCACTCCAACCCTGAATAATGCGCTTAAGGTTGAATATCGTCTGTCCATGGCGAACCAGATACAGGTCTTTATTCATAGGGGTCCTTTCGTTCGTTACCAACCCAAGAGCGAAAACGCCCCGTCGCAATAGCCAAAATGAAGCACGGCACCGTTGTCGGGTAGCTCTCCCCTGCCAGTCACATGCTCAAGAAACTCCTGGCAGGCTGAGCCGTGGGAAACCGCCAGCACGCAGTCGTGCTGCGGCCTGGCCATGATGCGAGACAGCGCCGCGACCATACGTGCGCGAAGCTCACTTTCCGACTCGCCACCAAAGGCAACCGGATAATCACCCCAGGGCTGCGGCGGCATCTCGCGATTTGATGTGCCCTCCAGCGAGCCAAAATGCCACTCACGCAGGTCATCGACCAGCTCTATGGAACGGCCCTCGCCAACGATAAGCTCGGCCGTATGCCGCGCCCGGCCCAACGGCGAGGAATACACATGATCAAAGGCCACGCCACGCGCCGCAAACGCCGTACGCGCCGTCAGCGCCTGCTCGCGCCCGCGCGCCGTAAGCGGCGAATCGTGCCAGCCCTGCAAAATGCTCTGCACATTGAGCTCAGTCTGCCCATGCCGCACCAAATACAGATCTGCCACACACCCTCCCCTCGTACCACCACAAAGGGGACAGGCACCTTTGTGGTGGTTTACCGTCTGATCACGCCGCGATGACGCTCAACTACACCAGCACGTCGGCGAGCGAACGCTTGGGTACGTGGTGCATCTGCGCCTCGTCGCGCCAATAATTGATGGAGCCGTCGGGGTTGGAATCGATCGCATCAATCACCTGTGTCTCGGCCGGAACGCCAAACGCCATGATCAGCTTGAGCTCATACTTGTCGTTATCGAGCCCCATGGCATCGATCGCGCGGGGCGTAAAGGCCTTGAACATGCAGGCTGCCACCTCGGGCGTGGCGCTGCGGGCGGCGAGCATCATCGTCTGCGCGGCAATGCCCGTGTCGACCTCGGTAATGGGAGCGGCGGGCTTGCCCGGAACGGCGCGCTCAGCAAGAATCGCGATGTAGCCGGTCGGGCGCTCGCCCTCGGCAGGACCCGGCCAATCCTTAAGCGCGCCGGCCCACGCAAGCTCATCAAATACACGCGCGCAATCCTCAGCACCGCTTACCACATGAAAGCGTAGGCGCTGAGCGTTGGCGCCGCAGGGAGCCAGGTGCGCCAGTTCCGCCAGCTCGAGCAAAAACTCGCGCGGCACGCGCATGGACTCGTCAAAGCGACGGCACGTGCGGGCGCGACGAACCAGCGCATCAAACGCGTCCAAGCCGAGCTTTTCGCAACCCTGTTTTGCCATCGATTCGACACTCGACGGTGCCTCGGGAACTGCTTCGTTCATAGGGACCCCCAATACAAGCCAATTGTCCTTAGGAGAATCTAACCCAAAACGTAGGCAATAACGAACAGGGCTGCAATGTTCTACACCTGTTGAATAGAAAATCGCGACGTGGGGAACAGCGGAAACAATTCGGGACCTTTGGGTTACGTTTCGCCCTCCCCGACCCATACGCCAGCGCCTTTAGGCGATACTGGTTGTAACGATCAAGGCTTACGCCGCACGGAAAGGAGACATTATGGGCATCTTTAAGAACGATGACCAAAAATCGAGCCAGTTTGGATTTGACGAGAAAAGCATGGCGGGCAAAGCCGTCAAGGCCGTACGCTGGATCTACGCCATCACGGGCGTCTTAGCGCTCATTGCTGGTATCGCGCTGCTTTTTGCACCCGCCAAGTCCCTCGTCTTTTTGACGACTGTCCTGGGTTTTTACTTTGTAATCACTGCTGCCATCAGGCTGTTCACTGCCATTTTTGAGCCGCTGCTGCCCACCGGCTGGCGCGTGACGAGCATCATCTCCAACCTACTCATTATCTTGGGCGGTGTCATAATCCTGCGCAACCAGGCCTTCTCGACCGCGACGCTCACCACGATGGTGGTTATCGTGGCCGGCTTTGGCTGGATTGTCGAAGGTGTCATGTCCATTCTGGAGTCCGAGCTTTCGTCCAACCGCGCCCTCGCCATCCTGAGCGGCGCACTCTCAATCATCGCTGGCATGTTCGTGTTTATCTATCCGCTGTGGTCGGCCAAGATGCTCGTCATCTTTAGCGGCGCCGCACTGCTGGTGTTTGGCGTAACACTGATTGTTCGCGCTGTTCAATTTGGCAAACTGGTGCACTAGATGCCGCGAACGCTCTTTATTGATGCCGACGCCTGCCCGGTCACGCGCGAGTCGATTGACTGCGCGCGGCGGGCGGGCGTCGCCGTTGTTATCGCCGGCAACAGCACGCAAAACCTGGAACGGCACATTCGCCGCGACGACCCGCGCGATGCCGAGCACGCGCGACGCGGCTTTTGGGTCACGACGCTCGACGTGAGCGTGGGCGCCGACAGCGCCGACTTTGCCATTGTCGAACGCCTGCAGGCGGGCGACGTGGTCGTGACGCAGGACATTGGCTTGGCGAGCATGGTGCTCGGGCGCGATGCCGCCGCCATCGGTGTGCGCGGGCGTGTGTACGACAAAGCGACCATCGACATGCAGTTGTTTATTCGCCACGAGGAAAAGAAGGTACGCCGCGCCGGCGGACGCACTCGCGGACCGGCGGCATTTACCAGCGAAGACCGCGCCCGCTTTAAACGCAACCTCACCGAGCTGCTGCACTAACCAAGGTAGATTTTTGGGACATGCCTAAAAATCTGCCTTTTTGTTTTGGGCGGTGTGAGCGCTCAAAATCCATGGCTCAAAAAAAACGGGCTTCAAAATGCCATGCGTCGCCGCATTGTGCAGGCGCCGAGCATGGCTATTTTGAAGCCCGTTTTGTTAGGCCCACTTAGAGGCCGAAGGCGGATAGGATGAGGCCCCAGCCAGCACCGATGACGTACATCATGATCAGGAATAGGACGTTTTCGCGGGCGCTGCGGTTGGTGCGGAACAGCACCAGGTAGCCCACGCCGGCGGAGATAAGCGTGCCGGCGAGCATCGGTGCCAGCTGCAGCGCGCCTTCCAGGTATAGCTGCGTGATGACGACGCTGGCCGAGCAGTTGGGGATCAGGCCGACAAGCGCCGAACCCAGGACGGCGAGTGTCTCGTTGCCACGCAGGAACTGCTCGATCGCGGACTCGCCGAAGGTCTCGAGCACGGCGACCAGGACCAGCGTCACCAGGAAAATGAATACCGATACCTGCACGGTGTGGGAGATGGCGCTGCGGATAATCGACAGAACGGGCGCGCCCTCGTGAGAGTGGGAGTGACCGTGGCCATCATGGTGTTCATGCTCGCCCCCATGACCGTGATCGTGTCCATGTCCGTGTTCGTGCTCGTCCTCGTCTTCATCGCAACCGCAATGGTCGCGCTCGCACAGCTCATGGATGTGATCGGCGCTCACGCCCGCCTCGGCCACCTCGTCGATGATGTCACCGCCGCTGTGGTCGTCATGCGCGCAGTTAACGTGCGCCGGATTGACAGTGGTCCCCAACACGGTACGACGAATCGCCGCATGCGCGCGGGCGTTGCGACGCAGACCGCGAATGGCGGCATCTACGATAAAGCCCGTGACCAGTGCGATCAGCGCTTTCGAAGCCAAAAGCATCGCCATAGTCTGCACGGGAACCTGCTCGGCAAGCAGCAGCGGCAGCATCTCGTCGGAGGTCGAAAGGAACACCGCCACCAACGTGCCCAAGGTCACGACACGACCGGCGTACAGCGTTGCCGCCATTGCCGAAAAGCCGCACTGCGGCACCATGCCCAGCAGCGAGCCAACCACGGGACCCGCGGCGCCGGCGCGCTTGATGGCCCCGTTAACGCGGTCGCCCGCGACGTGCTCCAAGGTCTCGAGGGCCAGATACGTCACCAACAAAAACGGCACCAGCGAAAGCGTGTCCTTGCCGGCGTCGAACAAAATATCAATCAGCAAATCCATGACGGATGGAACCTTTCGTGTCTTTCGGCAGCATTGTAAAAGTCCTAGCGGTCAACTAGGGTATTGTAGTTGTCCTAGGCGCGATGCCAATAGTTGCCCATGGTAAACTATCATCTCGCCACATCTCAATGAACCCGAGCCGCACGGTGCGGCCCGTCCAAGGAGCAGTTATATGAACGTTTCACAAGCACTCGAATACGAGCGTCAGCCGTTTATCCCCATGTTTATCTATGGCGATCACGGCGCCATGGAATCCGAGCGCCAGAAGGGCGAGGAGGCCCTTAAGGTGCTCGAAACCGAGTACTTTACCGCCGAGGGCGACCCCAGCTTCGACTTTGCCACCGTGCGCGACCTGGCTGACCGCAACCGCGACCTGTGCGACCAGATTGGCGAGGCACGCCTGCGCAACGTGACGCCCGCGACGCTTTCGCGCGGCCTCTCCGATGCCGACACCTGCGCCGCCATCGGCAAGATGCAAAAGCGCACCGCCGCGTCCGTTATGCGCGAAATCCGCGGCGACCGCGACGCGCTCGGCGTGGCCTACGCCCGCAAGCCCATCCAGGGCACCGTGCTCGGTATCGACATCGAGACCACCGGCCGTGCACCCGAGCGCGGCTATATCATCAACGTGGGCTGGGAGATCATGGATCTCACCAGCGACGCCGTGCCGCATGACGCCGAGGCACACTACTGTGGCCTGCCCGACATCTACCGCGGCGAGAATGTGCCGTTGTCGAATATCCACCACATCACCTGGGACGACATTGACGGCAAAAAGCCGTTCCGCGAGAACAAGGAACTGCAGAAGCAGCTGCTCAAGCTTATGAAGAAGTACCCGTACATGGCACACAACGCCGCCTTTGAGGACAGCTGGTTCAAGATCCACCTGGACGGCTACGCCGAGGCACGCCGCGCCGGTAAGATTATCGTCATCGACTCGCGCCAGATCTGCCGCAGCCTGGACGCCGACGTGCGCTCGCTCCCCCGCGAATCCGCGCCCGCCGCGCTCGAGAACTGGGCCCGCCGCCGCGGCACCCTCGCCGCCGACGCCAACGAGCAGCATCTGGGCCTGGACGACACCGACCTCATGCTCCGCACCGTCCAAGCCGAGTTCAACCTCAAGAACCTGTTTGCCAAGTAGAAACGCCTGCGGCAAACCCCGGCGTAGATCACGAGCGGCCTCGCAGCGGGAAACCCCGCAGCGGGGCCGCTCTACGTTCCACAGATAGATCTGCCATCACAAATTCTGAACCCTCATTTTGAACGATTTCGGCCAATTCCCGACACGTAATTCGTTGTCGGATGGTGATGCATCGATATCAAATGCGCAGCAATTGAGTATTTCTATGCTATAGCCGAGCTGCGAAAACATTAATTTAGGGCGTACCAACCCATTATTGCGTCAAGCTTTTGGACAGCATTTGGTTAGACCTCTAAAACGATTTTTCCACTCAGCGCCATCAGCACGGTATTAGCTGACACGATATATACCATGAGTATCGTATTGTCACATACCACTGCAAAAGCGGTCTACCAGGCCGCGCATTCGGTGTCTGCGAAAGGCATCGAGTCCTGTAGTCCTGCCGCGATTTACGGATCATGTCCCACCGGAACGCTCCTTGACGCAGCCGCAGAATGGCTCACCAAACATGATGTTTCCCTCGGCGCAAATGATTCCCTCGAGGTGATGGTGTTTGATCGCAGGAATGCGCGCTATGCAATGAACTGTCAATGCCACGTATCTTCAAAACGATTCTCGAACTCACGCTTTATAGAGCTCAAAGATGGCATCTTCGTTGTTGGCGTTGAGCTTTGCGCGCTTCAGGCCGCCACCTATCTTTCTTTTCGCGAACTAGTGGAGTACTACTTTGAACTATGCGGCGCTTATTCCCTTGGAACCGACTCTTCCACCTCCTATACCGAGCGTTTCGCGCTCACCTCGACCGAGAGGTTAAAGCAGTTCTTTAATTCCATTACCAGATGCGACGGTTTGGCCCTTGCCCGAAAGGCGATTCAATGTGTACGCGACGGATGCCGGTCTCCCATGGAAACGGCATTTGTCATGATGCCAACGCTGCCCAAAAGCGAAGGAGGGCTTGGTATTAAGGGAATTGAGACCGATTACGAGGTGCAGGTCACCGCTGCCGCAAAGAATCTCACGAGACGCAAGAAGTTCTTTATGGATGCGTATCTAAAGAAATCTCGCACAGACATTGAATACAACGGTTTTTATCATGACGCGGAAGAAGACCGCGCCATCGATGAGGAGCGCAAGAATGCACTTGCGTCCATGGGGTACGGAATCATCACCGTCAGCCGTTATTCCTTTTTGCATGCCAGCGCTTTCGTTAGGGTCATGGAGGCGATCCAACGAAAAGAGGGCATACGCCCCTCGCGCCTGCCAAAAGACTTTCAAATCATGCAAGAGGACCTGAGACAGTTTGTACTCAGAAGGTTTATAAAAGAGAAAAAGCGAATTCAGAAGCAGCTTCGCCAGGATTCCGAAGAGCGTCAACGAATCGACCTCGAAAAAGCAACACTCGAAGGCATCACGCTGGATGACCCGACAATTAATGAAGTTCCGACAATCGATGACATGCAGACTGTCGAATCCGACAGCCCATCATTTGCCCAAACAAGCAGCCTCGCGCCCGAGGGCAGGATCTTCGGGGCCGGAAGCTAGACTGGCTATCAAGGTGGGTACCCTGGCGATGTGCAAAATTGCGAGTATTCAGCAGGGTCGGCCCTCCAGCACCCACAAGTTAATCCAAATGAGAAACAAAAACGCTATCGAAGGGGAACGTTAGGCAACATTTGAGGAAGAACCTGTCTGTTTACCGCCCTTGGATAACTCTTGAGTGGCTTTATTTGGCCTGGAATAGATTAACAGACCCCCTATCGTTGCAGAATACTCCAATTTTTGCACGGCGCAGGGGCACCCACCCCGGCATCGGCTATCAAAACCGCTCAGTCCGGGATCTCGTCCACTATTCCCCATCATTTTGTGCAACGAATTACCTAAACGTCATTGACATATGAACATACACTCATATAATCGGAAGCAAGTTGTATGAGCGCATGTTCATATGAAAGGATATTGCAATGAGCATCCGCGTTGATGAAACGAAACTCGACATCGAGGCCACCGAACCCGCGATCCCCACCACCTGCTCGCCCGAGGACCTTCCCGACGAGGAGCTTCTCTACGACCTCGCCGACCTGTTCAAGGTCTTCAGCGACACCACGCGTATCAAGATTCTCTATGCCCTCATGGGCCGCGAGCTCTGCGTGGCAGACATTGCCGAAGCGACCGAAACCTCGCAGTCGGCAGTATCGCACCAGCTGCGCACACTCAAGCAGTCGCACCTGGTTAAATTCCGGCGCGACGGGCGCAATATCCTCTACTCGCTCGCCGACGACCACGTCTACACCATGCTCAACCAAGGCATGAGCCACATCTGCGAATAGCAACCAACCACGGTACCAGCGCGGCCTGCACCCAAGCCGCAAATACAGAGAAAGGAACCCACCATGAAAAAGCAGTTTAAGCTCGACGAAATCGACTGCGCCAACTGCGCGCGTGAGCTTCAGGACGAGCTGGCCAAGCTCGAGGGCGTCAAGTCCGTTTCGGTCAACTTTATGACCCAGAAGTTGACGCTCGAGGCCGACGACGCCGAGTTCGACAAGGTCCTTGACCGCGTCGTGGAGTTCACGGCCGACGCCGAGCCGGACTGCGAGATTATTCTCTAGCCCAGGTTTACGCCAACCTGCAAGGCCGCGCTTGCTGCGGCCTTTGTTCGCGAAATTATATGAGCGAGTGTTCATTCATTCAAATGGGAGGATACGAGTCATGGCCACCGCCGATCCCAAAAAGAAAAAGAAGAAGCGCAAGAAGAAAGAGTCCCTTGAGCATAAACGCAATCGTATCCTGGTAGCGCTAGGCATTTTTGCGGTGGTGTACGCCCTCGACGAGCTCGGTACCCTTACCGCCGCATTCGGCACCTCGGGTGACATCTATGCCAGCTTCGTGCTGTTCCTGGTGCCGTTCCTTATTGCCGGCTACGACGTGCTCCAGAAGGCATACAACAACATCCGCCGCGGCAAGGCGTTCGACGAGAGCTTCCTCATGGCCGTCGCGACCATCGGCGCGTTTGCCATGGTGCTCTTCCCCGATACCGACCCGCACATGGCCGAAGGCGCCGCCGTCATGCTGTTCTACCAGGTCGGCGAGCTGTTCCAGGCATACGCCGTGGGCAAGAGCCGCAAGTCGATCAGCGCCATGATGGACATCGCGCCCGACTACGCTAACGTCGAGCAAGCCGACGGCACACTCGAACAGGTCTTCCCCGATGACATCGCCGTCGGCACCGTGATCGTGGTCAAGCCGGGCGAGCGCGTGCCCATCGACGGCGTCATCGTCGAAGGCGAAACCCAGCTCGACACCGCCGCACTCACGGGCGAGTCAGTTCCCCGCCCCGCCAAGTCCGGCGACGACATCATCAGCGGCTGCATCAACATGACGGGGCTCATCCACGTGCGCACCACCAAGCCATTTGGCGAATCCACCGTCGCGCGCGTCCTGGAACTCGTGGAGAATGCCAGCGAAAAGAAGGCGCGCACCGAGAACTTCATCACGCGCTTCGCCCGCGTCTACACGCCCGCCGTCACCGGCGCGGCCGCGGTGCTCGCGCTCGGCGGCGGCTTGGTCACCGGCGCCTGGTCCGACTGGATCCTGCGCGGCCTGACCTTCCTGGTCGTCAGCTGCCCGTGCGCGTTGGTGATCAGCGTGCCGCTCAGTTTCTTTGGCGGCATCGGCGGCGCCTCCAAGCTGGGCGTTCTCATCAAGGGTTCTAACTACCTCGAGACGCTCGCCGACGTGGACACCGTCGTCTTTGACAAGACGGGCACCCTCACCAACGGCACGTTCTCGGTGGTCGCGGTACACCCCGAGGCCGGCTATACCGAGCAGTCGCTGCTCGAAGTCGCAGCCCTTGCTGAGTCGTTCTCCGATCACCCCATCGCGCAGTCCGTACGTGTCGCCTACCAGGGCGTTGTCGACCCCAAGCGCGTTAGCAACTCCGCCAACGACGCGGGCCACGGCGTGACGGCAACCATCGACGGCAAGCACGTCGTCGTCGGCAACGCAAAGATGCTCGCCGCGGCCGGAGTCGAAGCGCCCGATTGCGAGGTCGTCGGAACGATTCTGCATGTGCTCGTTGACGGCGTGTACGCCGGCCACATCGTGATTGCAGACACCGTTAAGGCCGATGCCGAACAGACGATCCGCGACCTGCACGCCGCCGGCGTCAAGCGCACCGTCATGCTCACGGGCGACCGCGAGGAAGTGGCTGCTGCGGTGGCCAAGCAGCTCTGCCTCGACGAGTTCCACGCGCAGCTCCTGCCAGGCGACAAGGTCGAGCGTGTTGAAGCGCTGCTCGCGGCCGAAAGCGGCAAGGGCAAGCTCGCCTTTGTCGGCGACGGCATCAACGATGCGCCCGTGCTCACCCGTGCAGACGTTGGCATTGCCATGGGCGCTATGGGTTCCGACGCCGCGATTGAGGCCGCCGACGTGGTGCTCATGGACGACAAACCGTCCAACATCTCCCGCGCGATCCGTGTGGCGCGCAAGACCATGTCGATTGTTTGGCAGAACATCATCTTTGCGCTGGGCATTAAGTTGCTGATTCTGGTGCTTGCGGCACTGGGCATCGCCAACATGTGGCTTGCTGTGTTCGGCGACGTGGGCGTGGCGATCATCGCCATCCTGAACGCCATGCGCGCGATGGGTGTCAAGAACCTGTAGCACTCGTGGCCCCTCCGGCCGGGGTCGGGCTTGGTTTTGAAAACGTCCTCGCGCATGAGGCCCGTCTTTCCTGCTCCTGCGGAGCAACGGAAAGGCGGGCCTCGCGCTGCGGAGTGTTTTCAAAACCAAGCCCGACCCCGGCCTGCGGTGACACAGCTGGCGGTTCTTGGGCATCGCTTGCTGGCGGGGTTCCTTGTCTGAGTTGGACTTTGTTGGTCGGGCCTTTGGTCCCGCTCGCTGGTTCGCGCTTTGCGCGAACTCCGCGCTGCTGGGGGTTCGTTAGGGTTCCGTTGCTGGGTCCGTTGCCCCATCTCGACCCAACATCGCCCTTAGCTTCTCGAAGCTCTCCTCGCTCAGGCAGTGCTCCATGTGACAGCCCTCTTGCGACGCCACCTCGGCCGATACGCCCGCATCCTCCAGCAGGCCCACGAAAAAGCAGTGGCGCTCCCACATTTGACGGGCGACCTCTAGCCCGCGCTCTGTCAGATGCACATCGCGTTTGCCCATTTCGACATAGCCATTGCTCTCCAAGGTCGCCATGGCCTTGGAAACGCTCGCCTTGGTTACGCCGAGGTACTCCGCAACGTCGATCGAGCGCACGATGACCTGACGTTCCGACAGAACGTAGATCGATTCGAGATAGTCTTCTCCGGATTCACGTAGGGCCATGGGCCGCCTTTCGCGATGGTTGCTAGTTAGCCTTTGGATACTTTCCACGGCTAACTTTACCGCAAAAGTTGCCCATGTCTTACTACTTTGTCTAAAAGTTAGCCGTGTTTCACAAAACGTGCGGGACGAAAACAAAATGGGGACGCCCCGCAAGGAGTGTCCCCAGGCGCCGGGTGCCGCCCCGCAGTTACATCAATCCAAAGTGCTTCGCGGCGTTGTAGATGCCATCGTCGTCCACGGCGGTCGTCACATAGGTCGCTGCAGCTTTCACCGTGTCCTGCGCGTTGCCCATGGCCACACTTGTGCCCACGGCCGAGAACATCGACAGGTCGTTCTCGCCGTCGCCAAAGGCAATCGCCTCGCTCGCGTCGATACCAAGCCGCTCGAGCGTCGCCGCCACGCCCAGGTCCTTGCCGCCGTTAGCGGGAATAATGTCACAGAACAGGTCGCACCAGCGCGTGGTGAGCGAATGCGACACGGCATCGGTCACGATATGCTCGTCGTCGGGGTCCACAAAGGCGCAAAACTGGTAGACCGGCGCGTCAAAGGCGTGCTCAAACGGCTCCTCGTGGTAGACGATTCCCGCGTTGCTGCCAGCCGTCACCACGCGCTCGGACAGGCGGTTCACAAACGAGTTCTCGCCCTGCATGCACAGCGAGTCGTAGCACCCCTCGGCCACCTGGTCCACGATCACCGCAACGTCGTCCGGATCGATCGGGCAGCTGCGGTAGACGCCCTCGGCATCAAAGCAGTGCTGGCCCGAAAGCGTAATGTACGCATCCCAACCCAAGTCGAACAGCCAATCGGGCATCTGGTAGGTCGGGCGGCCCGTGGCGATCACGCACGCAATCCCCTGCTCGTGAAAGCTGTCGAGCACCTGCTGCGCCGACGCCGGAATCCGGTGGGTCTTAAAGCTCAGCAGCGTGCCGTCGATATCGAAAAACGCGGCTTTGATCATCCTCGCCTACTCCTCGCCCTCGAGCTTCTCGCTCGCCTCGAGCCACGCCATCTCCAACTCGTCCATAGCGGCGTGGGCCTCGTCGATCTTTGCCTGCTGCTCGCCCAGCGCCGTGTAGTTGGTGGGGTCGACCTGGGCCATCGCGGCCTCGGCCTCCTCAACGCGAGCGCGCTGCGTCTCCATCTTGCGCTCAAGCGAGCTCACCTCGCGGCGGAGCTTCTGTCGCTCGGCGTTGGACAGGCCGTTGGGCTGACCGCTCGACTTGGGCTTTTCGGCCGCAGCTGCCGCGGCGCCGGTGTCGAACGTGCCGGTCTTGGCGCTCGGCGCGCCCACGGGCTCGCCCTCGGCGGTGGCGTTGCACAGGCGCAGGTACTGGTCCACGCCACCGGGCATATGCGTCAGGTGGCCGTCGAGCAGCGCCCACTGTTGGTCGGTCACGCGCTCCATCAAAAAGCGATCGTGCGTCACCAGGATCAGCGTGCCGGGCCAGCCGTCCAGCAGGTCCTCGACAATCGCGAGCATGTCGGTATCCAGGTCGTTGCCGGGCTCGTCCAGGATGAGCACGTTGGGCTCGTCCAGGATTGTCAGCAGCAGCGACAGGCGACGGCGCTGACCGCCCGAAAGATCGCCGATGCGACTCCAGAGCTGCTGCGTCGTAAAGCCCAGACGCTCGCAGAGCTTCTCGGGCGAAGTCTCCTTGCCGTCGATGACGTAGTACTTCTTATAGTTGCCGAGCACCTCGCGGATCGTGTCGCCCATGTAGGGCTTGAGCTCCTCGAGCTGCTGCGACAGCACGCCAAAACGCACCGTCTGGCCGATCTTCACGCGGCCGTGCAGGGGCGCGATCTTGCCCTGAATCACATCGAGCAGCGTCGACTTGCCAGCGCCATTCTCGCCCAAAAGACCATAGCGGTCGCCCGCACCAATGAGCCAGGTCACATCGGAGAGCACCTGTTTGGGCGCGCCGCCGGCATCCGCATAGCCGGCGTCCACGTCGACCACATCGATAACCTGCTTGCCCAGGCGGCTCACCGCCAGGCGCTTGAGCTCCAGCTCGTCGCGCACGGGCGGCACGTCGGCGATGAGTTCGCGGGCGGCCTCCACGCGAAACTTGGGCTTGGTGGAACGGGCCTGGGCGCCACGGCTCAGCCACGCGAGCTCCTTGCGCGCCATGTTGCGACGGCGCTCCTCGGTAACCGCGGCCATGCGGTCGCGCTCCACGCGCTGCAGAATGTAGGCCGAGTAGCCGCCCTCGAAGGGATCGACCTGGCCGTCGTGGACCTCCCACATACTGGTGCAGACCTCGTCCAAAAACCAGCGGTCGTGCGTGACCACGAGCATCGCGCCCTGGCCGCGCTGCCAGCGGGCCTTTAAGTGACGCGCGAGCCAGTTGATGGTGCGCATGTCCAGGTGGTTGGTGGGCTCGTCGAGCATGAGCACGTCGTAGTCGCCGATCAGCAGGCGCGCGAGGTCCACGCGACGGCGCTGGCCGCCCGAAAGCTCGCCCACCGTGCCCTCCCAGGGCACATCGCTAATAAGGCCGGCCAGAATCTGGCGCGTACGCGGGCTCGAGGCCCACTCGTATTCGGGTGTGTCACCGACGACGGCATGATGCACGGTGTCGGTATCGACCAGGTTATCCTTTTGGCCGAGCAATCCAATCGTCGTGTCGCGGCGGTGCGTCACGCGGCCGTCGTCGGGCTCCAACGTGCCGGCGAGCACGCTCAGCAGCGTCGACTTACCGTCGCCGTTTTTACCGACAATACCAATACGGTCGCCCTCGCCCACGCCGAGCGTAACGCTATCGAAAATATGCTTGGTGGGAAACTCTAGGCTGACGGAATCGCATCCCAAAAGAATCGCCATATGCCCTGCTCCTTCGTAGAAATTCAACGTTGTCCATGATAGCAGCGAGCCCCACCCCAAACCACCACGAAGGCGCCTGTCCCCTTTGTGGCGGTCGTTTCGGTCGCAGAGCAAAAAGGCGGGCCATCTCCCAAAAGAGATGACCCGCCCCTCCAATCAGTCCCGCGGCAACCGTGGCCGCCGCGGGCCTCAAGCATGTCCCGGACTAGGAGAACATGCCGGTGAGGTAATCATTCAGCCGCTTATCCTTGGGCCGTTGGAAAATCTCGTCAGTCTCGTCGTACTCGACCATATCGCCCATGTAGAAGAACGCCGTGCGGTTGGACACACGCGACGCCTGCTCCATATTGTGCGTCACGATGACGATGGCGCGGTCGGCCACGATCGACGACATAAGGTCCTCGATCGCCAACGTCGAGATGGGGTCGAGCGCCGAGCAGGGCTCGTCAAACAGGATCACGTCGGGGTTGAGCGCCAGCGTGCGCGCAATGCACAGACGCTGCTGCTGGCCGCCCGAAAGCGCGTAGGCGCTCTTGTCGAGCTTGTCCTTGACCTCGTCCCACAGCGCCGCGCCGCGCAGGCTTTCCTCGACCATGCGGTCGAGCTCGTCGCGGTCGGTGATGCCATGGCGCTTGGGTGCAAACGTAATGTTGTCGCGAATGGACTTGCGGAACGGGTTGGGCTGCTGGAACACCATGCCAATGGAACGGCGCAGCTCGTACGTGTTCTCGGTCCTGGTGTTCACGTTGCGCCCGCGATAGTTGATCTCGCCCTCCACGCGGCAGCCGCGAATCTCGCGATTCATCAGGTTGAGGCTACGCAAGAAAGTCGACTTGCCGCAGCCCGAAGGCCCAATGAGCGCCGTGATCTCGCCCTTGTGAAAGTCGAGCGACGTATTGTGCAGCGCATGGTGGTCGCCATAGTACACGTTGACGTCCTTGGTGGAGAGCACGACCTCGTCGCTCACGGCCTTGCCGCTCACGCGCACGCGCTTCTCGCTCTCCCCCACGCTCGACAGAAAGTCCTGGGTCTCGGACGTGGCCGCTTCGGTTGCGGGCGTTGCATTCATCGCGCTCATTCGGCCGTCATCTTCCTTGCCAGTTGCTTGCCCACAATGCGGGCGATTACGTTAAACAGCAGCACGCAAATCATCAGCAGCGCCGCGGTGCCCCAGACGATCTGCTGGGCCTCGGGGCTGCCCTCGCCATAGATCTTGTAGATATGCACGGCGAGCGACTCGCCGGGGCGGAACACGTTCCAGGCGCAGGTAGGGCTCGACAGGTTAAAGCTCAAGAAGTTCAGACGAACCGGCGAGCTCATGCCCGAGGTAAAGAGCAGCGCCGCGGCCTCACCAAACACGCGGCCGGCCGAAAGCACGATGCCCGTCACGATGGCAGGCATGGCCTCGGGAATCAGGATGTGCAGTGTGGCCTCCCAGCGAGTGAGGCCCATAGCCAGGCACGCATCGCGCTGGGCCTGCGGCACGTCCTCGAGCGCCTGCTGGATCACGCGCACCAGGATGGGGATGTTGAACATGGTGAGCGCGACGGCGCCGGAGATGATGGAGTACTTCCAGCCCAGCTGCACCGAGAACACCAGAAAACCGAACATGCCGACAACGATGGAAGGCAGCGAGGACAAGGTCTCGATGGCGGTGGAGGCGATGTCGCGGATAGGGCCGTTCGGCGCGTACTCAACCAGGAAGACCGCTCCGCCCAGGCTGATGGGCACCGAGATGACTAGAGTGATCAGCAGCAGGTAGAACGAGTCGAACAGCTGGTAGAGCACGCCGCCCTGCGTTCCGTTGGCGCGCGACGGCTCCGTGAGAAAGCCCGGCTGGAACAGCGTCGAGATGCCCTCGAACAGGATATAGGCCACCATGGAGACGACGATGAGCATGACGATGGCGACGATCGCCGCCAACACGCCCGTGGCGAAGCGGTCCTGCTTTTGGACACGCCCGAGCCTCGCCTCGTCGATGTGGATACGCGTGCTAGCCACGAGCCTTCGCCCCCTTGCGGCCGATAAGGTGGATGATCAGGATGAAGATGAGGCTCATGCCCATCAGCAGCAGGCCGAGTGCCCACAGAACATCGTCTTGGGCCGAGCCCTCGGCATAGACCGCCATGGACGTGGTGAGCGTGGTGGTGATGGTCGAAGCCGGCGACAGCAGCGACGTCGGCATGGCCTCGATGCCGCCGATAACCATGCGCACGGCGAGCGTCTCGCCAAAGGCACGCGTCATGCCAAGGATGACCGCAGTCATGAGCGACGGCATGGCGGACTTGAGCACCACGTGCCAGATGGTCTGCCAGCGGGTGTAGCCCAGCGCGAGCGAGCCCTGACGGTAGCTATCGGGCACAGCGCGCAGGCCATCGACCGAAAGCGTGGTCATGGTCGGCAGGATCATGACAGCCAGCACGATGGCGCCGGGCAAGATGCCCAGACCCGTACTCACGTGGAAAACGCTCTTCATAAGGCCGACGACCACGTGAAAGCCAATCAGGCCAAAGACGACCGAGGGAATACCGGTCAAAAGCTCAATGAGCGGCTGAAAGACCTTGGAGCCAAACTTAGGGCTAATCTCGACCGCAAAGATGGCAGAGCCGATGGCGATGGGCAGCGCGATGAGCGTGGAGAGCACCATGACCGCAAACGAGGTGACGATCAGGGGCAGGGCGCCGGTATAGGGCAGGCCGTTTTCGGCTGTGTTGGCCAGGTCCCACTTGGTGCCGGTGAAGAACTCGACAACCGAGACGCCGTCCCTGAGAAAAGCCGAGAGGCCCTTTTGGGCGACCATAAAGATGAGCGCGGCAACGACAAGCGTCACGAGCGCTACGCACGCGCCCGTGACGCCCAGGCCCACGTTCTCAAGGTCGCGCTTTGGCAGCTGTTTTGCCATTGCAAACCTTTCCGGGGGCGATTACTTATTTAGCAGAGACCTTGCCGCTGGCGTCCTTGACGACCTTCATGCCAGAGACGGGGATAAAGCCCTGCTCCTCGACGAGCTTGCCCTGAACGTCGTCGGAGAGCATAAACTCCAGGAAGGCCTTGGTGGCCTCGTCGGCGTCCTTGGAGCAGTACATGTGCTCGGTAGCCCAGATCTTGAAGGAGTCGTCGGTGACGTTCTTGCTCTTGGGCTCGACGCCCTCGACTTTGATGGCGTTGAACTTGGAGTCATCGAAGTGCGAGAAGTCGAGGTAGGAGATGGCGTTGTCGGTACTGCCCATCTGAGTCTGGACGTCGCCGGACTTGTCGAGCTCGGCATCGCCCTTAAAGTCGACGGCCTCGTCGCCAAAGACGGCGGCCTCGAAGGTGGCGCGGGTGCCGGAGCCGGCCTTGCGGTTGAGAACGACGATGGTGGCGTCGTCGCCGCCGACCTCCTTCCAGTTGGTAATCTGACCGGAGAAGATGCCCTTGAGCTGCTCGAAGGACAGGTCGTCGACCGTCACGTTCTTGGAGACGACGGGGCCCATACCCACGACGGCGACCTCGTGGTCGACGAGGTTCTTGACCTGATCGGCCTCGAGCTTGGTCTCGGCGAAGACGTCGGAGTTGCCGATGGTGACGGTGCCTGCGGCGACAGCGGTCAGGCCCTTGCCCGAACCGTTGCCCGAGCCGGAGACGGAGACGTCCGGGTTGGCATCCATGAACTTCTCGGCAGCGGCCTCGACGAGAGCCTGGAACGAGGAGGCGCCGTCATAGGTCACCTCGCCGGAGACGGACTCGTCAGCAGCGGCGCTGCCCTTGTCGGCGGCGTCGGATGCGCCGGAACCGCCGCAACCAACGAGACCGAGACCGACGATGCTGACAAGACCACCAGCGAGGCCGAGGAACTGACGACGAGAATAAGCCTGATCGAGCATGATCTTCCTTTCATACATGCGACTCGCGGGCACCCTGCCCGCTTTGCTGTTTGGAAAGATACGACCTCGATCGGGCAGCGCCCGCGCCAACTGCGGTTTCTTACGGGCATTTGATAGACCCTTACCGCAAGCGCAGCACGGCCTTTACAAACGAATAACAAACCCGCCACCAAGCATGACCCGCCTTTTACACCAATAAAAACAAAGTTGCGGTGAAATAGTTCCTGCTTGGCCATCAAATGGTCCATTCTAGGAACTATTCCACCGCAACTTAGATTGGGAAACCACGAGACCTTAAAGCTCTAATTCATTCAAACGGAGGATCGCAACAATGTAGATCTTGAGCGCCTGCTTGAGCTGTTCCTCGTTGGCGCACTCGTTGGGGCCGTGCATCTGGCCACCCCACGCGGGCAGCTCCAGACCGGTCTCCTCGGGACCAAACGACACGGCGCGGGCAAAGTTGCGCGCGTACGTGCCGCCGCCCATGGCAAAGGGCTCAGCATGCTTGCCTGTAAACTCGTTATAGGTATCAATAAGCGCCTTCACGGCCGGATCGTCGGCAGAGACCGAGAACGGCACCTTCGCACGACCCACACGGCACGTCACGCCAAAACGGCCCACGAGCGGGTCGAGCTGCTCGCGGATGGTATCGGCACTCGTGCTGTCGGGGAAGCGCACGTCGATGACCTGCTCAATATGGCCATCCGCCACGCGGATGACGCCAGCGTTGCAGGTAAGCGGGCCAAACGCCGGACTCGTCGCATCGATACCCAGGCCGCGGCCATAGGCATCCGCATGCACAAAGGCCAGGAACTTGACCTGTCTCTTATACACATCTCCGAGCCCACGAGACGCGTAGTAATCTCGT
>UQSK01000010.1 GCA_900543605.1 uncultured Collinsella sp. | reverse complement strand
CTCGTGGGCTCGGAGATGTGTATAAGAGACAGGGATAGCTCAGCTCGTTGATGTCGTGCGCGCGGTCGATGACCTCGGCGCCACCGCAGCCCACCATCACGTCTACCAGGCCTTCGATGCCCCAGAGCTCGTACATGGCCTCGGTCGCATGGGCGTCGCGCCCGGTGCACAGGCCAAAGAGCACGCCGCGCTCGCGCAGGGCACGAATCGCCGCCACGGTGCGCGGGGACACCGTGTGCTGGCTCGTGAGCAGCGTGCCGTCGATATCGCAGAACACGGCTTTGATGTGGTTGAAGGTGGCGTCCATGGGGGCCTTTCTGGGTTGTGCGGCGGTGTGGGATGTATTCGTGAACGGCGTACATGGTATACCAAGGCGCGGGCCGTTGGGACCCGATCGCCACAAAGGTGCCCGCCCCCCTTGTGGTGGCCGAACCCGAAGGATGACCTGACCCGCAGCGCAAACCATCACAACATTCGACGTTTTTCTGCAAAATCGCAATTTTCATCGAATGTTGTGATGGTTTTTACTGCTTTGCGGCACGATCCAAGTGCCGGCGACAAAACAGCAGCAACACCGCGGGAACTGCCGTCACGACCATACCCGCCCCTACGAGCGTCTGCTGCACGCCAAATGTCGACGCCAGCCACGGGGCGATCGCCAGCGGAGCCACGCCGGCGAACATGTTGCCAAAGCCCATGACCGAGTTAACGCGGCCGAGTTGCTTGAGCGGGGCAGTCGTTTGCACGATCGTGTTGTGGAGCGGGTTGACGACGCCCCACGCCACGCCCAGGGCAATCTGGCCGACGAGGGCCACGCCCACGTACGGCGTCCCCACATAGAGCAGGCTTCCCAGACCCACAGACATAAGCGCCACGAGCAGCGTTTTAAGGTTGACCAGGTGCGGCGGCAAGCGGAGCGCGACCACGGCGCCCAGCACCGCGCCCACGCCCGAGGCCGACGAGAGCCAGCCCATCCACTCAACGCCGACGTGCAGGACATCGCGGTAGAAGAACGACTCCAGCGGGTCAAAGGCGCCATAGCCAAAATTCGAAAGAAAGATGATGCAGAACAGTAGGGCGAGGACGCTGTTGGTAAAGACTGTCTTGACGCTGGCTGCGAAGGTGGCGCGGGAAGATGTGTTGGGGTCGGGGCTTTGTCCCGCACGCTCCCCTTCCTCTGCCGAATCGGCATCCGCATCCCCGGTGACATGGCTGGTCTGCGACCTAAAGCCCCAACCGGCGACGAGCGCCAGTACGGTAAAGATCATCATGAGCACGAACACCGCGCGTGACGATGCAGCCGCTGCGACAAAGCCGCCCAGCGTGGGGCCAACGATGATACTCACGTTTGAAAACATGGCGATGGCGGAGTTGATGTCTTTGAGCTCGACGGGGTCGTCGGTGAGATACGCCGGATAGGATGTGGCGATGGGCTGGGCGAACCCCATCACAAAGCCCAGGAGCACCGCGCCGGCAAGGACTGTTCCGGTCGCGCTGCCAAAAACGAGGATCGCCGCGCCGGTTGCCAGCGTGCCCACGATGCTCAGCAAGAAATGACGGCGCGGGCCCCAGGCGTCGAGCGCCGCGCCACCCGCAAAGGATCCCAAGATCACAAATACGTTCATAAACAGGACGGCCAGCGATGTCGCCACGACCGAGGCATCGTCTGCATAGGTGAGCGTTCCGATGACGCCGATAAAGTAGCTGGTCTGAAAACCGGTGTAGATGAGAAAGCGCATCGCCACCAGGCGCTTGGCCTGCACGGATAGCGATGGTTGAGGCTTTGAGAAAAGAGAGGCGAGCATGGAGACTCCTTGTTTCATGCAAATACGGGCGGCGGGCATTCACCACCGTCTGTCAAATCAATCTATCCGCATGAAACATTAAGGACGCATCAAGCCCCTTCTCTCCGTTTTTCGCCCGTCATGAACTACTTGGTAGATTGTAAGGCATGTCCCACGCATCTAACAAAGCAAAACCACCACAAAGGTACCTGGCCCCTTTGTGGTGGAAACAGCATTTGCCCAGATAAAACCTACCAAAATAAACCTGTCCCTTTTTGGCAGGTTTTAGGCCAGATAATCTTGAATCAGGTCGCAGATGGCTCGGGCGTCGTTGATGTTGATGGCTCGGGTCGCAAAGCCGGCGTCGAAGGCCTGACGTGCCAGGGCCTCGTTGCAGGCAAGGGCCAGCGTGTGACCGTCGACCAGGTCGAGCGAGCTCTTGCCGCGCAGACGGTCGACACCGGAGCGCGCAACGACGATGTTGTCGAAGCCCTCGGTCTTGTAGCCCTCGATGATCACCACGTCGACATCGTTGTAGCGCGACAGCAGCTCGCGCGCAGGCATCTCATCCTCCTCGCGTGTGTCGGCGTACTCCGCCCAGCGCGTGGCGCAGATGAGGCCCACGTGCTTGGATCCGGCTTGGTGATGGCGCCAGGTGTCCTTAGCGGGCACATCGATATCAAAGCCGTGGTGCCCGTGATGCTTGAGCGAGCCCACGCGCAGACCGCGGCGGGTGAGTTCGGCGATAACCTTCTCGACGAGCGTGGTCTTGCCCGAGTTCTGGTAGCCGATAAACGCGATCGCAGGGACGGCCGGAGTGGGAGCCGCGGGTGCGACGGCGACGGGTGCGCTTGCGGGTGCGTTGCCGTCTGCGGCAGTAGCCTCAACAGCAGCAACCTGACGCTCTGCACGATCCCACACGCCCGAGCGGCCGCCCTCCTTGTGCAACAGGCGCACGTCGACGATCTCCATGCCGCGATCGACCGCCTTGCACATGTCGTAGATGGTCAGACACGCGGCACTCGCGCCGGTCAGGGCCTCCATCTCGATACCCGTCTTGCCCGTCACGCCGGCCGTGACCAGTACGTGAAAGCCAACCTGCCCGTCCGTGCGCGCCGGCGCCCAGCCCTCGGGCACGTCCTCGGCAGGCATCCCCGCCGCAGCGATGGGCGCAATATCGCACTTGCTCTTGGTAATGAGCAGCGGATGGCACATGGGAATGATGTCGCTCGTGCGTTTGATGGCCATAATGCCCGCCACGCGCGCGCAGGCAAGCACATCGCCCTTTTTGGCGCGGTCCTGCAGCACCATGGCCTGCGTCTCGGGGTGCATGAGGATGGTGCCCTCGGCGATAGCGATGCGATGGGTCTCGGCCTTGTCGGACACGTCGACCATGCGCACCTCGCCCTTGGCGTCCACGTGCGTCAGCTCGTCGCGACGGGCGTCGCGGGCGGGCTCAGCGGCAGCACCGGCAGTCGGCCGTGCGGACGCGTCGGCGTTGCCAGCATTCGCCGCAGCCGTGACTTTGTGGGCAGACATCGCGGCCCTGCGAGCGGCCTTGGTGGCATCGGCGTACCTGCTCTTGGCCATATGATCATCCTCCGATTTGGGACATAAATCGTTGCGTGCCCTCAATTATCGCGTGTTCCTGCGGTTTGTGGGCCACGGCATCGCGCCAAATCGAAAGTACCTGCATATCATCACCACGGCGCAGCGCCTCACGCACCGAATACTCGGCATCGCTAAACAGGCACGGACGCACGTTGCCATCGGCCGTCAGGCGCAGACGGTTGCAGTTCGCGCAAAAATGGTTGGACATGGCGCTAATAAAGCCGACCGTTCCCGCCGCGCCCGGAAAGTGCCAATAGCGCGCAGGGCCCGCGCCGGCAGGAGCGTCGTTGATGTCGAGCGGCTCGAGCTCGCCCAGCCCCGTCGCGGCGGCCCCGGCATTGATGCGCGCCCGCAGCTCGTCGCTCGGCACGGTATCGCTCGCGTCCCACAACTCGGGATTGAGCGCGGGCGCATGCGGGTCCACAGCGCAATGCGAGCTCGTGTGTTCGTCGCCGATGGGCATGTATTCGATAAAGCGCAGGTGGATGGGGCGGTCGACGGTCAGTCGTGCGAGGGCCGCCACATCCTGGTTGAGCCGGCGCACTACAACGCAGTTGACCTTAACGGGCTCAAAGCCCCAAGCCAGCGCCGCGTCGATGCCAGCCATGGTCTGCTCGAGTCGACCTAGGCGCGTAATCTTTCCAAAGAGCGTAGGGTCGAGTGTGTCGAGCGAGATGTTGACGCGGTTAAGTCCCGCGTCTTTGAGCTGCGGCGCCAGCTTGGGCAGCAGGGCGCCATTGGTGGTAAGCGAGATGTCCTCGATCTGCGGGATCGCGCGGATGTCACGAATAAGCGGAATGATACGGCGGCTGACCAGCGGCTCGCCACCCGTCAGGCGCACGCGGCGAATGCCCTCTCCCGCCACCAGGCGCACAAAGCGGGCGATTTCCTCGGCGCTGAGCAACTCGTCGTGCGCGCGGGGCGCCACGCCATCGGCCGGCGTGCAGTAAATGCAGCGGAAATTGCACTTGTCGGTAACGGCAATGCGCAGGTAGTTGATATCGCGGCCAAAGCCGTCATGTTGCACGTGCCCGTCCACGCAGCCCTCCCCTCGCGCGGCGATTTATTCTTCGGGAAACATAATACCCCACGAGAGAATCATGCCGACACCCGTACGACAGGACAGGTCGCTTCGAGCAAAACCGGCTTCCCAAGCCCATCCTCAGCATACAAACCATCACAACATTCGTCACTTTTCCCGTTTTTGGCAAAAAACGTCGAATGTTGTGATGGTTTGCCTGCCCGCAGCGCCCCGTAGAAGAACCAAAGCGCCCCTAGAGGCCGCCGTCCCAGTGCCGAATCACGAATTCACGCAGGTCATTCTGACGTTTCTGGAACGCTTCGCTTCGGTCGCACTTAAGGCCCATAGCGAGCGCGATGGCGTTCATCGCCCGGTGCAATTGCAGCTGGTGGGCAAACTGAGTCCCGGTGAGGACGATCATCCTAAAGCCCAGCGCGCTCAGCACGGTCATACGCTCCGCATCCGACGCGCTGCGCTGTTTGTCAAGATGGTCCGAACCGTTGTATTCAATCCCTGTACCGCTCGCAGGCGCATATACGTCGATCTCGAAATACCCAGCCTTTGCGAGATACTTGAACTCGTTGGGAACATCGACCCGATGGTTGAGCTCGATCTTGGCGTATCCCAGCCCGCCCTGGGAACGTTTTGCTACGACCATGATTGCGGTGGCCGTCTCCATGGGCGATCGCGCGCCATCGTGCACGCGCTTGAGCACGGCGGCCGCGCGCACAGCCCCCTGACGAGATCGATTCTCATTGCAATAGGCAATCAAGTCAGCAACGGTATACCTCTGCCCCATCTCGATATTATCGCCTGTCGACAGATGATTCAAATGGTATCGGGCGCAGATTTCGTAGCCATATTCCAGCTGCTCGGGCTCGCTCATCCACGAACCCGCCTGGACAAAGCACATGGCCTCATCAACCACTAGAAGGCCCTCTGCCACCTCGATAAGATGGCCTGGAGGTACCGGCGCCCCAAACACGTGGCACCTAAATCCAGCCGGCGTCGAGCGCTCAAAATCGAAGTTGACGAGTGTGTCGATATGATCGAGCTCTTCTCGTGGAATACCGAGCGAAACCAGATAGTCGGTAACAATCCCGACAGCCGTTGAAGCCCTCAGCCCCTTGGCGTCGAGTCCCAATTTGGGCAGGCTCGCGGTCGGCTCCCCCTCGTTGGCAAGCGAGTTCTCATCGTATAGGCTGCTTGCTCGCGAGAGCGGCTCGAACGGGCGCGCCACGTTGTGGTACAGCCAGGCAGTCTTATGGGACAGGACGATCGGCAGGTCCATGAGCCCTCCAATAGAGTCGGATAACCAACCTTATTCCCCCGCCCACGGGTCCGCACACCTTCGTGCGCAAGAAAGCGATTCCACCCGATTGAGTGGCAGAAAAACCATCACAACATTCGATGCTTTTCCCGATTTTGGCGAAAAACGTCGAATGTTGTGATGGTTTGAAGCGAGGTGAGGGGCACGGAGGGGTCAAAGCATCGTGCTCGAACGGGTTAATCCAACTCTTTTAAGCCATGCGCCAGCTGCCAGTACTCGCCGTGCTGGGCGAGCAACTCTTCGTGCGTGCCGCGCTCGATGATGTGGCCGTGTTCGAGGACCATGATGGCGTCGGCGTCGCGGACGGTGGACAGGCGATGCGCAATCATAAACGTGGTGCGTCCGCGCATGATGCGGTCCATACCGCGCTCGATGAGCTTTTCGGTGCGCGTGTCGATGGAACTCGTGGCCTCGTCCAAGATGAGCACCGGCGGGTCGGCAACGGCCGCGCGCGCGATGGCGAGCAGCTGGCGCTGGCCCTGCGACAGGTTGGCGCCGTCGGCCGTGACCGGTGTGTCATAGCCCTGAGGCATGCGGCGGATAAACGAATCCGCGCAGGCTGCCTCGGCAGCGGCGCGCACCTCCTCGTCGGTCGCGTCGAGCTTGCCAAAGCGGATGTTCTGCGCAATGGTGCCGCTAAACAGGTGCGTGTCCTGCAGCACAATGCCGAGCGACCCGCGCAGGCTGGCCTTGGCAATGTGCTTGACGTCGATGCCGTCGTACGTGATCTCGCCGTCATCGACCTCGTAGAAGCGGTTGATGAGGTTGGTGATGGTCGTCTTTCCGGCGCCCGTCGAGCCCACAAACGCGATCTTTTGCCCTGGCTTGGCAAACAGGTTGAGATCCGTGAGCACACGGGTGCCCGGCACGTAGGAAAAGTCCACGGCGTGGAAGCGCACGTCGCCGGCAAGCAGAACCAAGCCGCACGTAAGCTCGGTGCCGTCGGCGGCCACCGCGCGGCCCGACTCATCAACGGCTGCCACATCATGCAAATGCCCGTACGCGCCCACGCCCTGGCCCTCGGGAATCTTCCACGCCCACGCGGCGTCGCCCGTCTGCACCAGCTCCACGCAGCCCTCGTCCACCTCGGGCTTAAGGTCCATAGCCGCAAACAGGCGCTCGGCACCGGCCAGTGCGTTAAGCAAGAAATTACCCAGCTGCGTAAACTGGTTGATGGGCATGGCGGCCTGGCGCACAAAGACCAGGTAGCTTGCAAGCGCGCCCACGTCGGCCAGGCCCTTGATGCAGAGCATGCCGCCCGCCACGGCGACGATGGCATAGTTGACGTAGCCAATCACGACGGTCATGGGCACCATGGAGTTGGCATAGCTCACGGCGGCGGTGCCGGTGCGGCGAAGCTCGTCGTTGCGGCAGGTGAAGCCGGCGACATTCGCTGCCTCGCGGTTAAAGACCTTGATGACCTTTTGGCCCGAGACCATCTCTTCGATATATCCGTCCAGGTCGCCAAGCGATGCCTGCTGGGCGGCAAAGAAACGCTTAGAGCGCGCACCCGAGTAGCGCGCATACAGCACAATGGCCGCATCGCACACGAGCGTGATAATCGTGAGCTGCCAGTTAAGGATGATGAGCATGGCCGTGGTGCCCACAACCTGAATGGCGGCCTGAATCACGTTGGCAAAGCTGTTGTTAAGCGCCTCGGAGACGGTGTCGACGTCATTGGTGAAAAAACTCATGATGTCGCCCGAGCGCGTGCTGTCAAAATAACTGAGCGGCAGCGTCTGGATGTGCGCAAACAGGTCGCGGCGAATATCGGACACCACGCGTTGGGCCGCGCGCACCATAATCTGCGAGTAGCCCAGGGCCGAGAGCACGCCCGCGGCGTAGATGATCGCCGTCAGGATGACCTGCTTGGCGAGCAGTTCCTCCCCGCCCGCGGCCAAACCGTTAACGATGGGGCGCACCATGTAGGTGCCGGCGAGGCTCGCGATGGCGGCGACGGAGGCGAGCACGCCCACCGCGAGCAACGAGAACTTGGCATGCCCCATGTAGGAGAGCAAGCGGCGTACAGTGCGCTTGAGGTCGGCCGGACGTGCTTGGGCTGCGGTCTTAGGCATGGCGCTCACCCCCTTCCAAGGGTGATCCGCATGCGACGGAGGAAAACGGATCATTCGCGCAGCCACCATCGTTGCCATCGCCGGCGTCCGCGTTCCCCGCAAACTCCATCTGCGAGGCGTAAATCTCCTGGTATATGTTGTCGCCCGCCAGCAGTTCCTCGTGCGTGCCCACGTCGTGGACACGACCGTCGTCCAGCACCACAATGCGATCGGCATCCATGACGCTCGCGATGCGCTGGGCGATGATGAGCACGGTCGTATCGGAAATCCGAGCGATGTGCTCGCGAATCTTTGCGTCGGTCGCCATATCGACCGCGCTGGTGGAGTCATCAAAAATGAGCACGCGCGGATGCTTGAGCAGCGTGCGCGCGATGCACAGGCGTTGCTTCTGGCCACCCGAAACACCAGCGCCGCCTTGACCCAACTCGCCGTCCAGCCCGCCGATGCGATCAAGGAACTCGTCCACGCACGCCGCGCGGCAAGCCGCGAGGAGTTCATCGTCCGACGCCTGCGGATTGCCCCACTGCAGGTTCTCGCGCACGGTACCCGTAAACAGCACATTCTTTTGCAGCACAATGCCCACAGCGTCGCGCAAGGCGGCGAGGTCGTAGTCGCGCACGTCGCGTCCGCCCACAAGCACGGCGCCTTCGGTGGCGTCGTACAGGCGCGCAATCAGCTGCACAAGCGAGCTCTTGCCCGAGCCCGTGCCGCCGAGGATACCCACCGTCGAGCCGCTCTCGATGCGAAGGTCGATATGCTCGAGCACATCCTCGGCTGCATCCGCGCGGTACTTAAACGACACATCGCGGAACTCGACACTTCCGTCGGCGACCTCGTGCACGGCAACATCGGCAGCGGGCGCCTGGATGAGCGACTGCTCGTCGATCACCTGTGAGATGCGCTCCACACTGGCGAGTGCGCGCGTGAGCAGCAAAAACACGTTGGAAATCATCATAAGCGAGTTCATGATCAGCAGCACGTAGCTCATAAAGCCCGTGAGCGAGCCCACGCCCAGCTTGCCGGCGAGAATCATGTGGCCGCCAATCCACAGGATGGAGAGCGCAGCCACGTACATCGACAGCTGAAACACCGGCAGGTTGAGCACCGCGTTGCCAAAGGTCTTCGTCGCAGTGCCGGCGAGCTCGGTATTGACGGTGTCGAACTTGGCCTCCTCGTGCTCGGTACGAACGTAGGCCTTGACGGCACGCACGGCGGTGAGGTCTTCCTGTACCACGCCGTTGAGGTGGTCCATCGAGGTCTGGAGTTGGCGGTAGAGCGGACTGACGCGATAGGTGATGACACCCAGCACGATCGCCAGCACGGGCAAGATGATCGCAAAGACGGTGGCGAGCGGGCGCGACAGCATCAGCGCGTAGATAAGGCCGACGATAAGCGTCACCGGGCCGCGCACCATAGGGCGAAAGCCGTTGCCCACAGCATTTTGGATAACGGTGATGTCCGTGGTCATGCGGGTGACGAGCGAGCTGGCGTCGTAGTTGTCCAGGTTGCCAAAGGCGAGCGTTTGAATCTTTTTGTACTCGGCCTCGCGCAGGTTAGCGCCTAGGCCCGAGGCAACGCGGGCGGACGTGCGGGCATAACCCAAGCCCAGTACCAGCGAAAGCGCAGCGCACACCAACATGTACGCGCCCTGTAGCAGCATGTAGTTGATATCACACGCAGGCACGCCCACATCGATGATGTTGGCCATGATGACCGGGATAAACAGCTCGAGCACCGTCTCGACCGACACAAAGAACACGCCGAGGATGGCATCGCGACGGTATGCCCCTAGATAAGAAAACAGTATTTTGAGATTGCGCACGCAGGTTCAACCCCCATCAAACGTTGTTCGCAAACGCACGTATTATTGCGCGCCGAATAATGGTGTCAAGTATTCCGAAATCGTTTTCTGCAAGGTTAACGCCGGCGGCGAGTTCTCGTGACGTGTGTCCATATTCACTCGGAATAATGGTGCGCGTGACTTTTTTCGCCCCACTGCCGACACAAACCTTGACTCTACAATCGTTGTAGGGTTTTCACTACACTGGTAGCTAAACGAACCCAGCCAGAAAGTCCCGCCCATGGAACACGACCTCACACGCGGCAATGTCCTTAAGACCATCGCAGTCTTTGCCCTGCCTTATATGCTCTCGTACTTTTTGCAGATGCTCTACGGCATGGCCGACCTGTACATGATGGGGCAGTTTAGCGGCGCCGCCGGCATCACCGCCGTGGCAAATGGCGCTCAGACGCTCTATATGATCACCGTGGCGCTCGTGGGCCTGGCCATGGGCACGACGGTCATCGTCGGCCACGCCGTGGGCTCGCGCCGGTTTGACCGCGCCGAGACCGCCATCGGCAATACCATTACGCTCTTTATGGGTGTCTCGGTGGTGCTGGCCGCTGTCCTGCTCGCACTGTGCCCGCAGATCGTGGCGCTCATTGGCACGCCGGCCGAGGCGGTCGAAGGCACCGCCGCCTACCTGCGCATCTGCTTTGTCGGCATTCCGTTTATCGCCGCGTACAACATTCTCTCGGCCATCTTTCGCGGGCTGGGCGATTCGCGCTCGCCTATGTACGTGATCGGCGTGGCGTGCATCATCAACATCGCGCTCGACTTTCTGTTTATCGGCCACATGGGACTCGGCCCCGTGGGCGCAGCGCTCGGCACGGTAACCGCCCAGACGGCCAGCGTTGCCCTCGCGCTCGTGTGGCTTAAGAGCCGCCGCACGAACATCCACGTTAAGCGCAGCGACCTGCGCCCCCAGCCCGAGGTGCTCGGCAGCATTCTTAAGATCGGCGTGCCCGTGGCCGTGCAGGACGGCTGCATCCAGGTAGCGTTTATGTTTATCACCGTCATCGCCAACCACCGAGGGCTCGTTGACGCCGCCGCCGTGGGCCTGGTCGAGAAGATGATCAGCTTTTTGTTCATTGTGCCGAGCTCCATGGGCGCCACCGTCAGCGCGCTCACGGCGCAAAACGCCGGCGCGGGCAAGGGCGACCGCGCGCGTCAGGTGCTCAAGGACGCCATGACGATCTCGGTAGTATACGGCTGCCTAATCACGGTGCTGATGTGGCTGGTGGCGCCGGCGTTTATCGGCTTTTTCGCCAAGGACGCTGCGGTAGTCGCCGCTGGCACCGGCTATATGCGCAGCTACATTTTCGACGCAATCTTTGCCGGCATCCACATTTGCTTTAGCGGCTTTTTCGCCGCGTATGGCAAGAGCTACATCGGCTTTGCGCACAACGTGCTGGCCGTGGCGCTCATTCGCGTGCCGGGCGCGTGGCTGCTGTCGAACGCCTATTCCGACACGTTGTTTCCCATGGGCATCGCTTCGCCGTGCGGATCGATTTTGTCGGCGGTCATCTGTGTTGTCGCGTTTACCGTGCTCAACCGCCGCGGAGCTTTTGACAAGTTGGCAGCGTAGCGGGGCAACGCGAAATCGCCCTCATCGACGACATCATCAGCGACGACCCGGCGACCTACGTGACGCAGATCACGGTGCCCGTTGCTGTGCTCGATTAAGAACCTCCCGGACAGGCATGAAGTGCAGCTCAACTAACGAGCGTCGGCTACAGGAGGACTATCACGCCGGGGACAATCCCCGATATGGCGGTTTTACTCCTCCGGAATCGGAAACGCACGGATGAACTCTGCAGGCGAGAAGGTCTTGATGGTCGAGCGCACAAAAGCGGCGCGGTCACGCGTGATGATAAAGTCCACGCCGGCACGCTCGGCCATCGCACGGATACAGCCGTCCTCAAAGTCCGGCTCATCGGAATAGACGGAGGTAAAACAAGCTTCTTGGTCGAGAGGCTCTACCGAGTAGCTCTTAAGACAGTCGCGCACTACCTCGCGGGCGCGCGCCTCGCCTGCCTGTTTAGTGAGAATGTAGTACGCGTCCTTGAGAGAGCAGGCCGAAACAACGCCTTCGATAAGCCCCACGTCGACGAGCCCCTTGATCGTTTGCGCCGCTGCGTGCTCCGGCCGGCCCGGAAGCACGCAATCGAGCAGAAAATTGGTATCGAGAAATGCCCTCATAGGTAGCGCTCCCTCGCGACGCGCTTTTCATCTTCAACCGTCATCGTATCGAGCGGCGTTCCTTTTGGCATTTTGGCTACGATATCGAGATACTCCTGGTAGTCCTCATTCTCCGCGAGCATCTCGCGAATCTCCTTCCAGGTAATCTTGGGATGCCACATCGTACCCACGTCACGCTTGGGCTTGTCCGAGCCGCGCGTCGGCTTTGCACCCCCGCGCTCCTGGGCAGCGTCATATTCCACTGCAACCGGGCCTTGATAGTCGAGCGGCACGATCTTGAACAACGGCTTGCTCCGCTTGAAGACCACGACCTCCTCGCCCTCATTGGCAACCTTTTCGGCCACCTGCGTAAGGTTTTGGCGCAGCTCCGAAAACGCGACGGTAACCATAACTGCTCCTCTCAACATATATCTTCACTGCTAAGTATACACGTTAATGTTAATGTTAACGTGTATAAAACTCATCACAATGGGGCAGCCCCGTTGTGGGACCTCGCTGCGGGGCCCCTTTGCTTTGTATGAATCTTCTATCGCTCCGGAACGACACCACTCCGCAGGGTCACCCTCAGCAACCTACATGACGCAGATCATGCTGCCCGCCACCACGCCCAAATAAAAACCTCCCGGAAAGTATCAACCTTTCCGGGAGGTTTTCTAATTTGATTATCGATGTGCTAAGCCTGGGGCACCTCACCAGTAGCTAAGATCTGCTCGAGTGCGTCCTCATCCAGCACGGGCACACCCAGCTGCTCGGCTTTGGTGAGCTTGGAGCCCGCTTTGGGGCCGGCGACCAGATAGCTCGTCTTCTTTGACACACTGCCCGAAACCTTGGCACCGAGCACCTTGAGCGCCGCGCCCGCCTCGTCGCGTGTGCGGTTGACAAGCGTACCGGTCAGCACGAAGGTCAGACCCGCGAGTGGCTGTGCGTCAGCAAGCTCGCCTGCCACGCCAGCGTCGGCTGCGGCTTGCGCGTGCGCGGCGCTCAAATCGACCTCGAGCGACAGGCCCGCCTGGCGCAGGCGCTCCAGCACGGCAAGGTTTTCGGATACGGCCAGGAACTGCTTGACGCTCGCCGCAATCTTGGGGCCGATGCCCTCGCACTCGGCAATATCCTCTTCGCTCGCCAAGATGAGCTTGTCAATCGACAGGAATCGCTCGGCGATGACCTCGCCCACGCTCTTGCCCACGTGGCGGATGCCCAGGGCAAACAGCACGCGACCGAGCGGCTGGCTCTTGGACTTGTTGAGCTCGGCGATGATTTTTTCGGCCGTCTTGAGGCCCACCGGAATGGGATCGCCCTTCTTGACGCCCTTTTTGCTGTTGGAGCTGGCATAGGTGCGGCCCGTGTCCAAGCCGGCAATGTCGTCCACCGTGAGCTGGTAGAAGTCCGCGACATCGTGAATCAGCCCGGCGGCGATCATCTTGTCGACGATCTCGTCGCCTAGGCCGTCGACGTCCATGCAACCGCGGCTCACCCAGTGGAGCAGGCGCTCCTTGAGCTGCGCGGGGCAATCGATGGAGACGCAGCGGTAGGCAACCTCGCCATCCTCGTGGACCACGGGGCTGCCGCACACGGGGCAGACCTCGGGCATGTGCCAGTCGACCGAATCGGCCGGGCGCTTGTCGAGCACCGGGCCCACGACCTCGGGAATCACGTCGCCCGCCTTGTGCACGATGATGGTGTCGCCCTCGCGCACGTTTTTGCGACGGATCTCGTCGATGTTGTGCAGCGTGGCGCGCGCGATGGTGGAGCCGGCAACCGTCACCGGGTCGAACTCGGCGACCGGCGTGAGCACACCGGTGCGGCCCACCTGGATGCGAATTTCGCGCAGGACGGTCTGCTTTTCCTCGGGCGGGAATTTAAAGGCAATGGCCCAGCGCGGCGCGCGGGCGGTAAAGCCCAAGTCGAGCTGCTGCTGGAAACTGTCAACCTTTACGACCACGCCGTCGATGTCGTAATCGAGGTCACCACGATGTTCGAGCGCCTGGGCACAGAACTCGTGAACCTCGGCGGGTGTGGCGCAGCGTGCCACGTTGGGGTTGACGCTAAAGCCGGCGCTGCGCAGCCAGTCGAGAAATTCACGCTGGCTGTGGACGTGCAGCGGATCGGTATCGGCGATGGCATAGATAAAGGTGGCAAGATCGCGGCGCGACGTGACCTTGGGGTCCTTCTGACGCAGGCTGCCGGCGGCGGCGTTGCGCGGGTTGGCGAATGGGTCGCGACCCTCGGCATCGGCCTCGTCGTTCAGACGCACAAAGCTGCCCTTGGGCATATAGACCTCGCCGCGTACCTCGATGGTGCGCCCGCGGTCGGCACCCATGTGGGCGAGCGCCGGCTCGGACAGGTGCATGGGCACATCCTTGATGGTACGGACGTTGAGCGACACGTCCTCGCCCGTGGTGCCATCGCCACGTGTGGCCGCGCGTACGAAGGTGCCGTTTTGGTAGGTAAGCGCCACGCCCAGACCGTCGATCTTAAGCTCACAGGTATAGGTGACGCTACCGGCACCGAGCGCATCCTCGGTGCGCTGGAGCCAAGCGTCGAGCTCGTCCAGGTCCATGGCATCGTCCATGGAATACATGCGTGCCATGTGCGTAACCGGCGTAAACTGCTCGCTCACGTAGCCGCCCACGCGCTGGGTATAGCTGTCGGGCGTCACCAGGTCGGGGTAGGTCGCCTCGATTTCCTGCAGCTCAACGAGCATTTTGTCAAAGGCGGCGTCCGTGATCTCGGGCGCGTCGAGCATGTAGTAGCGATAGGCGTGGTAATCGAGCTCGTGACGCAGCTCGGCCGCACGCGCTGCCGCCTGGGCACGGGCATCGGTCGGTGCGGTGGCTTCCGCGGTCGTGGGCGTTTCGGTATCGATGTCCACGCCGTCACCAAACAGGCTCGATTGCTCCATAGCGGCACTCCTTCGCTCGATTTCAAACGGATACAAGAGTACCACCGGTCGCAACGGGGCCGAATAGCGGTCTCAAACCGCACCGAATCGGCAGCCGCCAGACTGGGGTGGATCGCGCGATCAAACTATGCCCTTGCCATTTCTAAATGATCCGTTTCCTCCGTCCCCAACGGATCAATGAGAAAAGAGGGGCCGTCCCGCGTTGGCGGGACGGCCCCTCTGGCATCAGTATGTGCAATACGGCTCGCTAATAACCCTGGCCGTATCCTTGACCCTGGCCCTGGCCCTGCTGGCCCAGCAACTCCTCCAGGTACTGGCGCAGCTGCTCGTCGGTAATACCGCCGTTGCCGGTGTCAGTCGCGCTGTCGTCCTGCTGCTGGTTCTGCAGCTTCTCATCGGAGCCCAGCTCGACGGTGACCTTCTTCTCTTCCTTGCCGCGCATAAGCGTGATCTCGACCTTCTCGCCCACCTCGTGGCTGCGCAGTGCGATGATCAGGCCATCGGCGCTCGTGATCTCGTCGTCGCCCAGCATGGTGATGACGTCGCCCTCCTGAATGCCGGCCTTGGCAGCAGGACCATCCTCAACGACGCTCGCCACGTACGCACCACTATCGGTGCTCAGCTTGTTGGTGCGGGCGTTGAGCGCGTTGACGCTCGAAAGCGTAGCACCCAGGTACGGATGCACCGGCGTCTTGCCGTCGATAATCTGGTCGGCAATGTTCTTGGCGTAGTTAACCGGAATGGCAAAGCCCACGCCCGAGCTGGAGCCCGAATAGCTCTCGATGAGCGAGTTGATGCCCACGAGCTCGCCGTTGTCGTTGACGAGTGCGCCACCGGAGTTGCCCGGGTTGATGGCGGCATCGGTCTGGATCATGTTAGCGTAGATGGTGTTGCCGCTGGTAGAGCTCATGGCCGTGGAGCGATACAGCGCCGACACAATGCCCGTGGAGACAGACTGCTCGTTGCCGAACGGCGAGCCGATCGCCATGACCCACTCGCCCACGTTGAGCTTGGAGGAGTCGCCGATCTCGATTGGCGTGAGCTTGGAGGCGTCGGCGTCCTTGAGTTTGATGACGGCTAGGTCGCTCGAAGCATCGTTGCCCACGAACTCGGCCTCGTAGGTGGTGCCGTCATCCATGGTCACCACGTACTGGTCGTAGCCATCGACCACGTGGTTGTTGGTGAGGATGTGGCCCTCGGTATCGAGCACCACGCCCGAACCGACGCTGCCCGAGCTATCCGACTCGTCGGCAGACTGCGAAAGCGAGCCATTCTGGCTGCCGCTCGAAGTGGCGGTGATGGAAACGACGGAGGGCAGGGCCTTGGCAGAAACGGCCTCGGCAAGTGTGGTGTCCTCGGAGTCGATCGTAATCTTTTGCGTCGACGAACCCGAAGCACCCGCCGTCACGGCATTCTTGCCTCCGCCAATATTGAGTGTGCCGCTCATAATGAGAGCGATGACCAGCAGGGCGCCGCAGGCGCATCCGGCAAGCGCCGTAATAAAGATCGGCAGCTTTTTGGTCTTGGTCTTGACCACCGTGTGCTTGTTTACAACCTGCTGGCTGCCCAGCGGCTTGCCGGTCTGCGTGTCGTAGGCCTGCACGTAGGGAATGTTGTTGCCGGCAGGCGTCGACTCCACCTGCACGCGCGGCTGCTGCTGGGTCTCGCCGGCGTTGCCCACATCCTGGGGACGCTGGGAATCGTTCTCGCTCATGGCTGCGATCCTTTCGTCAAATAACCAAAGGCCCGCCGAACTGCCGGCGGGCCATCGTTGTTCACGTTGAGTTGTACCCCAATATGCGGGCGAACGTGTATGAGAACGCAATCTTTTAGGAAGGCTTAAGTTCTGCCGCAGGCCCGAAAGGAACCCGCACCTGCGTCAAAACCACCACAAAGGTGCCTGTCCCCTTTGTGGTGGAAATCTAGTCCTTAAACAGATAGCCCACGCCGCGGACGGTGGTGATATGTGCCGCGATCTGCGGGCCCACCTTGGAGCGGATGCGTCGGATGTGCACGTCAACGGTACGCGTGCCACCGCAGTACTCAAAGCCCCACACGCGGTGCAGCAGCACTTCGCGGCTGTAGGCGCGGTTGGGGTGCGTCGCCAAAAAGCTCAGCAGCGAGTACTCCATCAGCGTCAGGTCGATGGGCTCATCGTCGAGCGTCACCTGGTAGGTAGCCAGGTTAATCTCGAGGTTATCGATATTGAGCACATCGTCGGCGGTGACGGTCTCCTCCTCGCCCATCAGGCGCTGCGCACGAGCCTTAAGCTCGTTGGGCGTCGCCGTGGGGCATACAAAGTCGGCATGCGCGTGATTGGGCAGACGCAGGGTGCCGAGCGCCTCGTCGTCGACGATCACCAGCATGGGGACGCCGCCGCGATCGTCAAGCCACTTGGCAATCTGATCGATGCGGTCGCTGCGGATGCCATCGGAATCGAGGATCAGCAGGTCAAAGTCGTGCGCCGCAGTCGGCGAATCGGGGGTTGCCAGGCTCACCTCGACACCCAGGGTGGTCGTCAAGCTGCGGGCAAACTCGTGGAAGCGCGTCGTGCGCGCCATGAACAGGGCACTCTTTTCGGACATATCGGCCTCCAAAGAAATGAGCTCAATCGTACTGGAACAAGTCAGCGCGATTAGGAGTTCGCCAGGTAGTGCTTGATCTCCCACTCGGTGATCGTAGACTCAAACTTATGCCACTCGTCGCGCTTCTTTTTGAGGAAGAAGCTGTGGATGTGCTCGCCGAGGGCATCCTTCATAAACTGCGAGTCCTCAAACACGTCGAGCGCCTCTTTGAGCGAACGCGGCAGCGGCGTGTAGCCGGCCTCGACCATCTGACGGTCGGTGAGCTTGAGCGTCTCGGCCGTGGCCTCGGGCGGGGGCTCCAGCTTGCGCTCGATGCCGTCCAGACCAGCCGCCAGCGTGACGGCGTTGACCAGGTACGGGTTGGCCATGGGATCGGGACTGCGCAGCTCGATGCGCGTGGACAGCTGCTTGCCGGGTTTGTAGACCGGGATGCGGACCATGCTCGCGCGGTTGCGCAGGCCCCACGTGGCGTACTGCGGCACGGAGTCGCCGCCCGTGGTGATGCGCTTGTACGAGTTGACCGTGGGGTTGGTGATGGCGCTGATCTCGCGGGCATGCGCCAGAATGCCGGCCATATAGTGCTTGGCGACGTCGGAGAGGTGGTACTTCTCGTCGTCCTCGCCCCAAAAGACGTTGTTGCCGTCGTGGTCGAATAGCGACTGGCACAGGAACATAGCGCTGCCGTCCTCGCCCGCCAACGGCTTGGGCATAAAGGAGGCGTGGCAACCGCTCTCGTAGGCCTGCTGCTTAATGATGAGTTTGGCCGTGGTGATGGCGTCGGACATGCTCAGGGCCTCGGCGTGGCGCAGGCTCATGCCGTGCTGCGAGCGGCCGGCGGCGTGGAAGGTGTACTCCACGGGCACGGACATCTTCTCGAGCGTGAGGACCGTGTTGCGGCGCAGGTCGCGGGCGGCATCGCTTACCGAAAGGTCAAAGTAGCCCACGTTGTCGAGCGGCTCGGGGGTGTGCTCGTCGGGGAAGTAGTAATACTCCAGCTCGGCGCCCACGTTGAGCAGATAGCCAGCTTTCTCGGCCTTGCGGAACATGCGGCGCAGGGCATCGCGCGGGTCGCCGGCAAACGGCTTGCGATCGGGGGTGCACACGTCGCAGAACACGCGGGCGACGCCGTTGTGGCTCGGGCGCCACGGCAAAATCTGGAAGGTTGAAGCATCGGGAAACGCCAGCATGTCGGCTTCCTCGGGCGTGGCAAAGCCCTCGATGGCGGAGCCGTCAAAGCCAATACCCTCCTCAAAAGCGACCTCGAGGTCCTCGGGGCTAATGGCAAAGTTCTTGAGGCGGCCGAGAATGTCGACAAACCACAGACGCACAAAGCGGATATCACGCTGCTCTACGGAGCGGAGTACGTAATCGATGTTCTGCTGGTTCATGTCGCTCCCCTTTCTTTCGGGCGGGTTTCGACTGGTCTATATCGCAGATACTATCGCAGAAAAATGTTTCCGCAGGGTTAAAGCGTATCAAGCGCTCAAAAAACGTGCGCGAACAGGCAGATATGACAAGTAGCTATCGTTCGGATTCGGAGACAATTTGCCTACAGGCTCGTTCCAGCGCAGGGAACTCCATCGTCACTGCATCCCAGACAACCGAGCGGTCGACATTGCCGTAATCATGCGCAAGATAATTTCTCATGCCGATAATTCCGCGCCACTCAATTTCGGGATGAAGCCGCTGCGAGCGTTCCGACAACTTGCCCGCTTCTTCCGTCACCCTAAGCGCACACATCAAAAGGGAGTCCGCCAACGCCCTCGTCCGCACGTCATTCGCATGCAGAAACTGGTCCTCGGTGATATCAAAAGCCTTGATGCGCTCGTTCGTTTCGGAGATGGCCTCCAAAACCTCTTGGGCGCGGAGACCGTCTGACTTACGCGCGATCATAAAGGATCACTCCTTCGCGCTCGATTACCGCGGCAAGATCGTCATCAAGATGATCACTAGAGACGAGATCAACCTGCCTCCCGGTTTCTTTGCGCACCGCCTCACCAAATGCCGACAGCGCAAAAAGACCAAAGCCCTGCTCGCGATCGACTTCGAGACGCAAGTCGATATCACTATCGACACGCGCCTCGCCACGGGCATACGAACCAAAAAGAATCACGGTTTTGATGGCGGGAATCGGGCTGGCCGCCTCGCGGATGGCGGACTCAATCTGAGCAATATCCAAAATGTCTGCGGCGACGTTTTCGCTCGCAGAGTTTTTACCAAGTGAAGGAACAAACGGCAGCGAACGCTCGCGCAGCATCTGTCTCATAAACATATTGACCGCAACAGACGAAGTCATGCCAAGTTCTTCGCACAGCTCGGCAAATGAATCTTTAATTGACGAGTCCACTCGCACACTCAGCACAGACGCAGCCATGGATACCTCCTGTATGACATTGTCTATATATTATCACACAGACTAGCGCGAGGTCGAAGCGCGGTGTTCGATGTGACCGGGGATCTCGATGCGTTTGGGCGCCAGCTTTGCGGCCTCGCCCACGGTGGTGGTAACGACGTCGATGCGCTCGGACAGGCGCTCGACCACGCGCTCGGCAATGGTGAGGGTATCCTGCGCGGCCGTGGTGACGCCGCCAAAGAGCACATGGTTCCAAGGGTAGTCGTCAAACGTCGCGATCTTGAGCCCCGCCGGCAGCGAGGGACCAAGCTGCGCCAGCGCCTCGGTCAGACGCAGGAAAACCAGGCCGTTGACGGCAATGAGGCCGAGCTTTTTGCCTGCATAGCCGCGGATGGTCTCATCCAAGCGACCAACGCCCGTGGCACCGCCATCGGCCAAGGTGACAACCTCGCCGGCAAGGCCGCGTCGCGACAGCTCGTCGGTAAAGGCCTCGGCGCGCTCGCGACGCACGGGGCTGTCGTCGCTCGCCTCGGTGAGCAGGCACAGGCGCTCGCTGCCCGCAGCAGCCAAGGCGTCTACCAAGCCAGCGACCAGCTCACGGTTGTTAGATGTCACCAGATCGACACCGCCGTCGGCAACATCGCGGTCGAGCAGCACAACAGGCAGACGTCCCGCCGCCGCGGCGATCGCCTCGTCATTGCCTCCGCAGGTGTTGACGACCAGACCGTCCACGCCAGCATCGATAAGTCTGGCGAGCGACTCGGCCTCCTTAGCGGGGTCGTTGCCGCTAATGGCCGTCATGAGCGAGCAGCCGCGCGCGGCGGCGCTGGCGGAAAGGCCCTCGAGCATGGCGCTCGAGAACGGGTTGGCGATGTCGGCCAGAATCACGCCGATAAGGTTCGTACGCGAGGAGCGCAGATTGCGTGCGGCGGCACGCGGGCGATAGCCGGTACGCTCGATGACCTCGGCAATGCGAGCACGGGTCTCCTCGGTCATTTGCCCGGGGCGGTTGTTGAGATAGCGCGAGACCGTGGCCGGGCTCACGCCCGCCTCGGCGGCAATGTCCTTGATTCTCATCTGCGCCATAGCGCACCCCGTTTCCCAATTGTCGGCGGTCTGAGCCATTTTAGGCATTTTTTTAAAAATCTCGGTTGCAAAACGCTGTAGGTGAGTATACTACAACTCGAAACGAAACCGATTTCGTAAACCGATTTCGGCAAGCGTTGGCACGCAGGTGCAAAGACGCACCCTACCGTCTTGGCACCTGCGTGCCAACGCCATATCAAAGGTGTACGCACGAGCAAGAAGGAGCTACGCGACCATGGGTAAAACGGTTCTTACCTTCGGCGAGATCATGATGAGGCTATCGCCCAAAGACCACCTGCGCATTGAGCAGGCGACCGAGTTTGATGTCCGCTACGGCGGCGCCGAGGCAAACACCGCGCTTTCCCTGGCCTACCAGGGCGACAAGGCCGCTTACGTCTCCGTTGTCCCGGCCAACCGTCTGGGCGAGTGCGCGCTGCGCTCGCTGAAGGCCTACGGCGTCGACACAACGCGCGTCGTGCGTCAGGGCGACCGTCTTGGCTCCTATGCGTTTGAGGTCGGTGCCTCGCAGCGCGGCAACGGCTGCGTCTACGACCGCAAGTACTCTGCCATCAACATGGCCAAGCGCGACGTCTTTAACTGGGACGAGATCCTCAAGGGCATCGATGTCTTCTATTTCTCCGGCGTGACCCCCGCCGTCTCCGATGAGATGGCTGCCGCCTGCAAGGATGCCCTCACCGCCTGCCGCGCCAAGGGCATCACGACCGTGTGCGACGTGAATTATCGCGGCAAGATGTGGTCGCCCGAGAAGTCGCAGGCCACCATGAAGGAACTCCTGCCGCTCGTCGACATCTGCATCGCCAATGACGAGGACGCGCCTGCCGGCCTTGGCATGACCTGCGTCTCTGGCTCCCTTGCCCACGGCATCGAGGAGCGCGACACCTACGTCGAGATGGCCCGCCAGATCTGCGCCGAGTACGGCTGCAAGAAGGTCGCCTCGGTCGTCCGCAACATCTCCTGCGTCGAGCGCTCCATCTGGATGGGCATGCTCTTTGACGCCGAGAGCGGCGAGCACTGGTTCTCCCCTGCTCACGACGTGCACGTGCTCGAGGGCGTTGCCGCCGGCGACGCTTTCAACGCCGGCCTCGTCCATGCCCTCATCAACGACTTTGACCCGCAGGACGCCGTCAACTACGCGATTGCAGCCTCGATCCTCAAGCTCACCATCAAGGGCGATTCCAACTTGGTGACCGCTGACGAGATCGCCGCCGTGGCATCCGCCGCCGACGGTGGCACCCGCGTCGCGCGCTAGTCCGTCTCCATTCCGCGGGCCGCAGCTTTCCAATCCCATACCCCTGCGGCCCACTCCCCGATTCCTCCGGCCGGGCAAAACCACAAGTCCCATTCCGGTTTTGCCTGGCATTCCCTACACGACTGGTCGAGCAGCCGGTTTTGGAATTGCTTGAACCCCAAGCAGTGCCTCCGATAACCAATCCAAAATCGGCTCCTGACCAGCACATTTGGCAATCACGCGCCCATGCGCGCCACACATCGAAAGGAACATCATGTTCGATCAGTTCTACACCACACTTGAGTCCCTGGGTATCGTGCCGGTCGTCGTGCTCGACAAGGTCGAGGACGCCGCTCCGCTCGCCCACGCCCTTATGGCAGCTGGCATGAAGTCCGCCGAGGTCACCTTCCGCACCGCCTGCGCCGCCGAGTGCATCGCCGCTATGGCCGAGGCCGAGCCCGAGATGTGCGTTGGCGCCGGCACTGTCCTGACCGTCGAGCAGGTTGAGCAGGCCCGCGCAGCCGGTGCCAAGTTCATCGTCTCCCCGGGTTACAACGAGGACGTCGTGAAGCACTGCATCGATATCGACCTGCCTGTCCTTCCCGGCACTGTAACCCCCTCCGAGGTCACCGCCGCCGAGAACTTGGGCCTCAAGGTCACCAAGTTCTTCCCCGCGTCCCAGTATGGCGGCCTGAACACCATCAAGGCCCTCGCCGCTCCGTTTGTCGGCCACCGCTTTATGCCTACCGGCGGCGTGAGCACCGCCAACGTCGAGGAGTACCTGAGCTCCTCCGCCATCATCGCCTGCGGTGGCACCTGGATGGTCAAGCCGGCCCTGTTTGCCGACGGCGACTTCTCCAAGGTCGAGCAGATCGCCCGCGAGGCCATGGACGTCGTCAAGAAGGTCCGCGGCTAGGTTTAGCTCTCTATCGTGAAAGGGGCGTGACCTAGACCTCGCCCCCTTTCTTTTAAAGCGGCTCGGAAGCGCGCCGTTTCCGTCACGAGCAAGAACCAAAACCGTCTTGCATGCTGATAGAACGTGACGGAAGCGACACGCCCCCGAGCCGCTTTGTATAATCGGCTGGCAGTCGCGCTCAACTGAGCCACTTCGGTAAAAGCCGAGCCATCAAAACAGCTGCGGCGCCGTCTGGAGGAATGGACCTTTGCTTCCGGTCTGTTCCTCTAAGCGGCGCTGCATTTTTGTGCCCCGGTTACGCCCCAACACGGTTGCGGTGAAATAGGGACTGTTTGCGCCACCTGGGCCGCAAACAATCCCTATTTCACCGCAACTTATATGGGGATTGATTAGATGAACGAGTCTTTGGACAGCTCAAAATAGTCGGGATGCAAGGCGATAACCGGGCCCTGCTCCTCGGGCATCAGGTGCAAGTGCGTCTCTGCCAGATAGCTCGCCGCGTCGGTATCGCCTCTCTTAATGGCCTCAAGAATCCGGCGATGCTGCCGACGAATCGGCTCCCAATCCAAATCCTGCGACACCATACGCAACCAGTTGTATCGCTCAAAATGCGTATTGACGCTCTTCATCCAATCCCACAACATGTGACGACCGGCAATCTCAAAACATGTCTCATGGAACAGATTGTCCAGATCAAAGAAACGGCGCGTTTCGCCATGGTCGAGCGACTCGGACTCGGTAAGAATCTGCTCGAGCCGACACTTCTGCTCGGGCGAGGCGGCCGAACAGCATTTAATTAGCACGCTTCTCTCGAGCTTCTCGCGCAAAAAGCAGGCGTTTTCGGCGCGTTCCATGCTGATCTTAGAGACGTAGGTGCCGCTTTTGGGACGCGTTTCCACCAGCTCCTGCTCACGCAGGCGCACAAAGGATTCGCGAATGGGCGTGCGCCCGATTCCCGTCTCCTTTTCCAGACCAATCGCCGAAAGGCGCGTGCCGGGCCTGAGCTCGGCATAGATGATCTTGGAGCGCAATGCGTTGTATGCCTGATCTTGCAGGCTCTGATAATGCTGGTGTTGTTCCATAAAGCCCTCGGATGAAGCCCACGGTTTGTCGAATATCACCCGTAATACTATCGCATCCCCTATCTCCTCAGTTGCGGTGAAATAGGGCGCGCTCGCATCGCCAGGATCACAAGAGCAAGCGGCGGCATCCCGAAATCCGGGACGCCGCCGCTGTTTTGCTATCGGATGGCGCAGAGACACCTGTCCCCCACGCACAAAGGGTTGACTAGAGCTCGCAGGCAACCTTGTAGCCATCGCCGATGGCATCGCGGATGTTGCCGCACTTCTGGGCGTCGCCCAGCACGTGGGTGGCAACACCGGCGGCGGCAAGGTCGTCGGCCAGCTTGGTATTGGGACGATAGCCCATGGCAAGCACCAGCGTATCGGCATCGGCGATGGTGTGGACCTCGCCGTCCTTCTCGTAACTGATGGTGTCCTCGGTGATCTCGGTCACCTTGGCCTCGGTCAGCACGTGAACGCCCTTGGAGAGCATGCGCGTGATGAGCACTGCGCGTCCGGCACCACCCTCGTTGGCGGCGAGCGTCTTGGTCATCTCGATAACGGTGACATCGCGATTGGCCGGCGAGAGGTCATTGACCAACGGGGCCAGGTAATCGGCCGTCTCGCAGCCAACGGTGCCGCCGCCCACGATAACGATCTTCTTGCCCGGGAAAGCCTTGCCACCCAGCAGGTCGTCAGCCGTCATAACCTGCTTAAAGCCCTGCATGAAGGCCGGAGCGATGGGCTCGGCGCCATAAGCCAGGACAACCTCGTAACCCGCATAATCGCGCTGAATGTCCTCGGCAGTAAGCTCGGTGCCAAAGACGCACTTCACGCCGGCCTCGGCCAGGCGACGATACTGATACTTGATCACGCGGGTGAGTTCCTGCTTTGCCGGCGGAACGGCCGCGATGCGCATCTCGCCGCCCGGTTCGTCCTGCTTATCCACGAGCACCACGTTGTGGCCGCGCTTGGCGGCAATGAACGCCGCCTCCATGCCCGCAGGACCAGCGCCCACAACCAGTACGTTCTTGGCCTCGGCGGCAGGCTCGTAACCGGCCTCGTCGCGCTCAACATCGGGGTTGACGGTGCAGGAGATGCGCTTGCCGAACATGATGCCGTTCAGGCAGCGCAGGCAGCCAATGCAGGGGCGGATATCGTCGGCGTTGCCGGCAGCGGCCTTATTGCAGAACTCGGCATCGCACAGATTGGCGCGGCCCATCATGCAGATGTCGGCGGCGCCGTCCTCGATCAGCTCCTCGGCGATCCAGGCCTCGTTAATGCGACCGACGGTGGCGACGGGAATGTTGACGTGCTTTTTGATCTCGCGCGAGCAGGCGGCATGCGAGGCCTGCTGCGTGCCGGCAGCGGGAATGGCGGAGCCGCGCTTGATGGTGGTGCCGCCCGACACGTGAATCATGTCGACGCCGGCCTTCTCCAGGCGACGCGAGACGTAGATCATGTCGTTGAGGGTCAGGCCGCCATCGGTGTACTCATCGCCCGAAATGCGGACGTCGATGATAAAGTCCTTGCCGCAGCGCTCACGAATCTCGGCGATGACCTCGAGCAAGAAGCGCATACGGGCGTCGAGCGAGCCACCATACTCGTCGGTACGCTTGTTGTAGAGCGGAGTCAAAAAGCCGCCGAGCATGCCGTGGGCGTGTGCCGCATGGACTTCAACGCCATCGACGCCAGCCTTCTGCATACGTACGGCAGCGTCGCCAAACTGATGCGTGAGCTCGTGAATCTCGTCGACCGTGATGGGGCGCGGTGCCTCGCGGGCGTAAGACGGGCCCACAAAGGACGGAGCGATCAGGCGAGGCGTGCCCGGAACGTTAAAGGCCATGTAGGCGGGGTGGAAGAGCTGCGGCATGATCTTGCAGCCATACTCGTGGACGGCCGCGGCGAGCTTTTCCCAGCCGGGGATAAACGTGTCGTCGTAGCAGCACATGTCACCCGGCAGATAGGTATAGGTGGGCTCGACCGTCACGACCTCGGTGATGATCAGGCCTACGCCGCCCTTGGCACGGGCACGGTAATGATCGACCAAATCGTCGGTCACATATCCGTGATCGGCCAGGTTGGTAGATACCGGCGGCATAAAGACGCGGTTCTTGACCTCGGTCGTACCGACCTTGATCGGGCTAAAGAGCATCGGATAGGCGGAGGACTCCATACAGGGTTCCTTTCGTTTGAGCCGCTCGGCGGCAGTTGCTAACGTACTTATCGTATCAGCAACCGCCGTATCCGAAGTCAATCATTCCCAAACGCCGGTCGGCTAATGAATACCGCGGCCCAAGTCTTCGGCGATTTTGTCCACACCCTTAAGTGCGGCGCACGTCTTTTTGTTGGAGCAATGCCCCGTGCAAACGCCGCCCTGAGCGCAGTCGGCGCAGGTGCCCTTGCGGTAGATGCGCACGCACACGGCGACAAACGCAATACCGATAACAGCCAGTACAACAATATCGATAGGTGCCATAGCAAGCCTCCTCTAGTTAACCACCACTTACTTTACCCCATTCTCCACCTACCAAAAAGGGACAGGTTAATTTTGGTCGGTTTTATCTGCGGAAACGCCACATCTCCCCCACCAAAAAGCCCGAGTGTCGCTGGGACACCCGGGCTCGTGGAAAGGGGTTAATCCTTATTCGGACTTAAGCGGAAACTGCGGCGGAAGCAGTGTTGGTCTCGTCCTCGTCGGTCCATGCATGCTTGGGCATGGGACGGAAGATCTGGAAGAGCATCGCAACCAACAGCACGATGGCCACAATCGTCCAGATACCAAACTGTCCAAGAACAAGCAAGTTGTAGAACTGGTTGATGAACAGGCCGATCACCCAAGCGAAGGCGCACTCGTAACCGATGGCGATCGCAGTCCACTTGCCGGAATCCATCTGGTTGCGGATGGTGCCAATGGCGGCAAAGCACGGAGCGCACAGCAGGTTGAAGGCGCCGAAGGCAACGCAAGCGCCCATGGTGGGGAACATGCCGGCAAACGCGGTCCACAGGCTCGGGTCGGTCTCGCCCGCGTCGGCGACGGACAGCAGCGAGCCGGCGGTGGCGACGACGTTCTCCTTGGCGACGAGGCCAGAGACAGTCAGCGCGGTGGCCTGCCAGGTGCTAAAGCCGAGCGGGGCGAAGATCCAAGCGACCAGGTTGCCCAGCATGGCAAGCACGGAGTAGTCCATAAACTCCTCGGGGATGCCGTCCATCGCAGGCAGGAAGCCAAACGCGCCGTTGTAGCTACCAAAGTTGGAGAGGAACCAAACCACGACGGTGGATGCGAAGATGACCGTGCCGGCCTTCTTGATAAAGGCCCAGCAGCGCTCCCACACGTGCAGCGCCCAGGAACGGATCGCCGGGAAGTGGTAGGCAGGAAGCTCCATGACAAACGGGGTCGGACGGCCGGCGAAGAGCTTGGTCTTCTTGAGCATGAGGCCCGAGGCGATGACGGCAAAGACGCCCAGGAAGTAGAAGAGCGGGCTGATCCATGCGGCCGTGGTGGAAGAATCGCCAATGATGGAGCCCATGAGCAGGGCGATGATCGGCAGCTTGGCGCCGCAGGGGATGAACGTGGTGGTCATGACCGTCATGCGGCGGTCCTTCTCGTTCTCGATGGTCTTGGTGGCCATGACGCCGGGGACGCCGCAGCCCGAGGACACGAGCATGGGGATGAACGACTTACCGGACAGGCCAAAGCGGCGGAACACGCGGTCCATGATGAAGGCGACGCGGGCCATGTAGCCGCAGTCCTCCAGGAAGGACAGCATCACGAACAGCAGGAACATCTGCGGCACAAAGCCGAAGATGGCGCCCAGGCCGCCAACGATACCGTCGCAGACCAGCGAATCGACCAGGCCACCGTCCTCGGTGCCACCCGCCACGAGGGCATCGTGCACCATGGTGGTGATACCCGGGACATAGGGGCCGTACTGTGCCGGGTCGACCGAGTCGGCGTCGTCACCCGCGGCCTCGACAGCCGCGTCGTAAGCGTCGCGGCCCTGACCGAGCACGTACCAGCCGTCGGTGCCGAAGAGCTGGTCGTTGGTGAAGTCCGTCACCGTGCCACCCAAGGTGGAAACGGCGATGTAGTACACGCAGAACATGATGACGACAAAAATCGGCAGGCCCAGGATACGGTTGGTAACCACGCGGTCGATCTTCTCGGAGGTGCTCATCTTGGCCGGGGCTTTGGTGAGGCACTCGTCGATGATGTGAGCGATCACGCCGTAGCGCTCACCGGTGATGATGGACTCGGCATCGTCGTCGCAGTCCTGCTCGCACTGGGCGACCAGCTCCTCCACGCGAGCGGCCTTCTCCTTGGTGAGGTTGATGAGTTTGCAGGCGTCTGCATCACGCTCGAACAGCTTGACGGCGTAATAGCGGCGCTTGTTGGCGGGGACGCTTGCCGGAAGGTTGTTCTCGATGTGCGTCAGAACGTCCTCGATGGAGGAGTCGAACTTGTGCTCCGGCACCTGGCCCTTGGAAGCAGCGGACTTCTTAACCTGCTCGAACAGCTCCTTGATACCCTTGTTCTTAAGAGCGGAGATCATCATAACCGGGCAGCCGAGCTTCTTGGAGAGCTTGTCCGTGTCGATCTTGTCGCCGTTCTTCTCGACCAAGTCGGCCATGTTGAGGGCAACAACCACGGGCAGGCCGGTCTCGATAACCTGAAGCGCCAGGTACAGGTTACGCTCGAGGTTGGTGGCATCGACCACCTGGACGACGACATCGGGCTCGCCGCTCATGAGGTAATCGCGCGAGCATTGCTCCTCGGGGCTGTAGGGGGAAAGCGAGTAGATGCCAGGGAGGTCCGTGATGGTAACGTTCTTGTCGCTTAGGAGCTTGGCTTCCTTTTTCTCAACCGTGACGCCGGGCCAGTTGCCAACGTAGCCGTTGGCGCCGGTGATCAGGTTGAAAAGCGTGGTCTTGCCGCAGTTGGGGTTACCCGCCAGCGCGACATGGATCTGAGAATCCGCCATTCAATCCTTCTTCCTTGTGTGCCTGCGCTGCTTTCTCCGCGCAGGCTGGATAATGTGCTTCAAAGATGCCGCATTAAGTTAGAAAAACCTAACTTAATCTGCAGAAATATACGTCGCAAGCCCTTACTGGACCTCGACGACGGCCGCCTCCTCCTTGCGGATGGAAAGCTCGTAGCCGCGCACGTTGATCTCGACCGGATCACCGAGCGGCGCAACCTTCACGACCTTGAACGAAGTGCCCTTGATGAGCCCCAGGTCCATAAGGTGGCGGCGAAGCGCACCCTCACCGTGAAGCTTGACGATGGTGGAGCTCTCGCCCACCTTAACGTCACCCAACGTCTTCATCCTCTTGTCCCCCTTTCGGTTTTTATGAAATGCTGCAGACTAACCGACGGTCATGATGTGCATGGCAACCTTGGAATCGATGCCAAAGCGTGCGCCCAGCACCGTGACGATGATATTGGCGCCACTCGAGCTCACCACGTGGATTTCGTTGCCCTCGACAAAGCCGAGGTCCTTGAGGTGGTGCTTCATGTCCTCATTGCCCTTTACACGAGACACGCGCACGGTTTCGCCCGCTTTTACCATCGAAAGCGGCATGGCCGGCATCTGCGGTCCGCAAGACATGAGTTGCTCCTAACGTCAGTTCGTCCTCAACATCGACGCGTAAAAAGTTAACCACGTCTATGTTCGCTATAGTAAACTAGCACGTGGTTAACTTTTTGGAAAGGGTCCCCATTCAGATTTCGAAAAAGTTTCCTATACGAAACAAAAAGGCGCGGCAAAGGACCATCCTTTACCGCGCCCTATCATGCTTAGAGCGAGAGATTTCTGATCGATGTGACACAGGAGGCCTCATCCACGCCCGAAACGCGGAACACGATGTCCTCGCCACATTCGCCACAGAGTGCCATGAGCCCTATAACGTCGCGGCCATCGACATGACGATTGCCAATCGAAACCGACACGTCACTACGATGCTTGGCGATAATGTCATAAAGCAGCGCAACCGGGCGGGCATGCAATCCCAACGGATCTTTAATCGTCTTTGTAAACTCGACCATGTCCCCTCCCACGACATCGCACATTCGGCCGGCAAACCCAGCCACGTGGTAGCTATTGTAGCGTTAGATGCCTGCCGAGGGCCCCTCCGGATACCCCGTGGGCAAAAAGTGGCAAATATGAGTACTGTCACCAATTTAGTAGCAGCAAAATCGAGAGCAAATTGCCTAATTTGAGCGATTCGAAGAGGCTGAAAGCCGTCAAACGCCCTTTAAAGGGGGTTAGATAAATTGATTTTGAGCCCATTTTCGCTCAGAGCAGGCCGAAAAATATGACACCTCTTTTGCAACAGTACTCATATTTGGCATTTTTTGAACACGGGGGCCAAAACCATGCCCCAAAACACAAAAGGAGGGGCCTCGTAAGGCCCCTCCCTAGGAAAGGGAGTCGATTTATTCCACAGCCGTAGATTAATCCTAGCCGCTACTCCATCATATCGAGGTCGGAAGGGCGAAGCTCGTTCTCGGCGGCCTCGGGATCGGTCTCGCGCAGGCGGTTAATGTAGCGGTTGTACCACATCACGGCAAGGCCCAGGAAGACAACCACGCCGCCAACGTTGTAGACCAGCGTCAGCCACAGCGGCTGATCGAGCGGAATGGTGCCGCAGATAAGCACGAAGCAGAAGACCACAAGCAGGAATGCGGCAACGACCAGGCCAAAGCTGCGCGAGCCCATGCGGAAGCCACGGGGAGCAGCATCGAAGTTCTTGCGCAGCATAAAGTAGGCAAGCAGAATCAGCAGCGGCGGGAGCAGAGCGGTGGCAGCCGTCATGTTGGTGACAACCATGAGCAGGTCGTCGAGGTTACCAGAGCCCAGGGCCGGGATGATCAGGATGGGGACGACGATGGCGAACTGCAGCCAAGCGGCGCGGGCAGGAATGCCATGCTCGTTGAGCTCGACGATCTTGCTACCAAAGACGCCCTTGGGGATCTCGGTGAAGAAGACCTTGATGGGAGCGGAGGTCCACATCATGAGGGAGCCCAGCGTAGCGGCGAGAAGGATCAAGCCGATGGCGCGCGTAGACACTTCCATGGGAATGCCAAAGTGGGCAAAGACAGCGCCGAATACGTCGAAGATACCGGTGGAGATGGCAACGCTGCCCTCGGGGATGAACAGGTTAACCAGCAGCGAAGCGCCTGCATACAGAAGGCCGATGGTCAGGCCGGCGATAACGACGGTGCGCACGAAGGCCTTGACGCCACCCTTAAGGTCGTTAAGGAACACGCCGACAGACTCAGCGCCGCCAACGCCCTGGATGATCCAGGCAAGCGTACCGAAGAAGCCCCACATAGTGGCGAAGTTGCTCATGTCGGGAGCCATGTTGGCGGGCGTGGGAGCCGTAGCGAACTCAACGCCACCAAAGGCAGCAGCCAGGGACAGCAGGATGAACACGGCAGTCAGGCCGAGAGCCGCGGTCGAACCGAAGGAGGAAATAGAGCCGATCCACTTAGCGCCCTTGGTCGAAACCCACGTGGCGATAGCAAAGACGACGATCTCGATAATGGTGATCCACAGCTGCGAAAGCTCGGCATTGGCACCAAAGAACACGTAGCTCGCGTAAATGATGACATTGGGCAGTACGGACGCAAAGTAGAACAGGTTGACGAACCAGTAGCTAAATGCCGTCAGGAACGCCCAGCGACCACCCATCGAGGTCTTAACCCATGCGTACACGCCAGACTCGGAGTCCTTGTTGAGGCCGACGAACTCGGCGGTAACCAGGGTATAGGGGACAAAGTACAAAAGCGTGGCGAAGAAGAACGACGGCGCAGCTGCCAAGCCGATGGCCGCGTTGTTGTTGATGATGTTCTTGATACCGAACACGGCGGCGACCGTCATGCCCAGCAGAGCGAACGAACCGATCGTTCCTCGTTTTTCAGAGCTCATAAGCCCTCCCAATCATCTATTAAATGTCATCTAAAACCGTCCGACCTGCAAGTGCAAACACGGACGGCCACCTGCTAAGGGGAATGGGGAAAAGGGAGTCAACAAAGCCATCCCCCTTAACGGCGCGAAGCAAACGTCCAAACGGACGAATACTACTTGTTGGGGAAGGAATAACCTTCAACCGTCACGTGCAGTACCACGACGCGGGGATCCGCGGCATCGGCCACGACACGGTAGGCCTCGTCAATTTCGACGACGGCAACGCCGCCGGCGGGAATCGTCACGGTCTCCCCCGCCCCCTCAAAGCGCTCGCGATCATCGATATCGCTGTAAGCGCGGGTGCAGGTGAGGCCTGCCTTGGGGGCAACCTCGACGGTCAGGTCGCCGTCGAGCGGAGCGAGCACGGCATGGTAGCGACGGTGACCGACCAGATCGGCAGTTGCGGCCTCGCGGGCATAGACCCACCAGTACACCAACGAGTCGCCGATGGAGTAAGCCACGTCGTGCTGCAGGTCGGAAACACCATCGAGTGCCTGACCGGTACGCATCCACTTCTTGACGGACTTCATCTGGGCGTCGAAATCGGCGCGCGAGTTAAAGACATGCATGGCTTATGCCTCCTTAATGGGTGCCAGCGCCTGAGCCAGATCGGCAGACGTCAGCGGTCGCAGGGACACCTCAAAGCTGAAGCTCTCAAAACGGGTGCGGTAGGAATCGAGCACCTCGGAACCCCAAGAGTTCGAACCAAGGCCGAGCAGCTGGTCGTTGATGTTGACCGTGACCGTGTCGCCCTTGACAAGGTCATAGACGTGCTTGGCGTTATCGATGGCCTCGCAGCTATAGGGCCATGCCGAGAACGAGAACGGGTTGGAGGCAGCGTCAACCGGACGGGTTACCAGCACGCCGTCACCGTGGCTGGAGCGCAGGGCAACCCAGCGGGTACCCTCGCGGTTGGCGCAGTCCTGAGGCATAACGTAGGGCGTGAACATGTCGTCGACCGTAGTGCGGTAATGACCGACCGGGTTGGCGCGCAGCGAGTCCGGATAGTTCTCGCCTGGGCCGTGGCCATACCACTCGACGGCACGATCGCAACCGGGGACTTCGAAGGAGATGCCGATGCGCGGGATGATGTCCGAATAGTCACCGTAGGGCTCGCCGGAAACCTTGAGGTCGACGCGACCGCTCGGAAGCACGGTGTAGACGAGCTCGACGCGCATGCCGAACGCACGGACGGGAGGAGCGATACGCTGGCTCACGGTAACGACCACCGCATTGCCGTCCTGCTTCCAAGAAACCTTGCGGGTAGACGTCTGCATCACATCGATGAAGTTGTCCTTCCACAGTGAGTCATACTCCTGCGCATGGTTATCGACGAGCGGATGCCAAAAACCAACCTGGGGACCAGAGGCCATGACGTCGCGGCCGGATGCCTTCCACTCGCTCACGGTACCGTTGACCTTGCTGAAGGTCAGCTCACCGTTGAGGGAGTGAATGCGGATTTCCTGCTCGGTCTCCTCGACCGTAAGCTCAGGACGAGTGGGAGCCGCGATGGCTGGCGCCGGATGGTTGGCGATGGCAAACTGGCTTGCACCCAACTGGAACATCGGCTCGCACCAGACTTGAGCGGCCATGGTGTAGGCGTGCACGGTCAGCAGGGTCTCCCCCACTGCGGCCTCGCGAATCACCAGCGGCAGCTGGACGGACTCGCCGGGGGCAACCGCACCGGGCATGAGCGTCTTGCGGCACACAACGTCGCCGTCCACCAGGGTCTCGGCCGACAGGCAGACATCCTCGAGGGTGGTAAACCAACGCTTGTTGGTGACGGTCAGCTCGCCTGCCTCAGCGTCATAAGCCATGCGAACTGGGCAGATGACCTGGCCATACTCAGTGAGGCCCGGACTCGGCTGCTGCCAGGGGAACACCATGCCATCGATGCAGAAGTTGCTGTTGTTGGGGTAATCGCCGTTGTCGCCACCATACATATCGTAGGCAACGCCGTCCTCGGTCACAGCAGCCAAACCGTGGTCGCACCATTCCCAGATAAACTGGCCTTGGATGCAATCCCAGCGATCGAAGACCTCCTGATACTCGGACAGGCCTCCGGGGCCGTTGCCCATGGAGTGACCGTACTCGCAGTTGATGCGCGGCTTGGGGAATGGATGCTCACCAAAGTCGTTCATCTGCGACACACGGGAGTACATCGTGGAAATGACGTCGACGGTATCGGCGTTGCGGTCCTCCTCGTAGTGGACCGGACGACCATCGAGCTCGTGAGCCTTGGCGTACATCGCGCGGATGTTGCAGCCATAGCCGCTCTCGTTGCCCATCGACCACATAATGATGCAGGCGTGGTTGCGCTCCTGCATCACCAGGCGCTCGATGCGGTCGACGTAGGCCGGCTCCCATGCCGGGTCGTCGGTGACCAGGGCGATATTGCCGATATTCTCGAAGCCATGGCTCTCCATATCGGTCTCGGCGACCAGCATGATGCCGTACTCGTCGCACAGCTCGTAGAAGCGCGGGTCGTTGGCGTAATGGGACGTGCGCACCGCGTTGATGTTGTGCTGCTTCATGAGCTCCAGGTCGCGGCGCATGCGATCGAGGCCCACGGCGCGGCCCTTGTGATCGTCGTGATCGTGGCGGTTGACGCCATGCATCTTAAAGTAAGTGCCGTTGAGGTAGATATGATTGCCCTCGACCGTCACCTCGGCAAGACCCTGGCGATGCGGAACGTACTCGCTGACCTGGTCACCGTCGTAGACCTCAAACGTAAGGTCATAGAGGAAGGGGTCCTCGGGATTCCAGAAGTGGGCATCGGTCACGCTGCACTCGGCATGGCCGTCGACGCACTCGCCCGTAGCCACCACGTTCTCGCCATCGCTGAGCGTAAACACGACGCGGGAAGCGCCCTCGGCCACCGTATCGAGCGTAATCAGAGCGGCATCGCCCTCGCGGTGCGTGCGGAACCTAAAGTCGACCAGGTGTGCGGCGGGACGCTGCATAAGGTACACATCGCGGAAGATGCCCGATGCCCACCACATGTCTTGGTCCTCGATATAGCTACCATCGCTGTACTGCAGAACCTTGACCGCAAACAGGTTGTCGCCCTCGACAAGCGCGTCGGTCACGTCGAACTCGGCAGACAGGCGCGAACCCTTGGTCATGCCGATAAACTTGCCGTTGACGTACAGCTCGCCATAGCTCTCGATGCCGTCAAAGCGAATGATCTCGCGAGCGCCGGCAGGCACGGCGGGAAGATTGACGATGTGCTGGTACACGCCCGTGGGATCGTCAGAGGGAACGAACGGCTGATCCACCGGGAACGGGAAACCCTCGTCGGTGTAGGCAAGGTTGCCATAGCCGTCTACCTGCCACAGGTGCGGAACCTCCACGTGATCCCACTCGGGCTCGTACGTGGAAAGCTCCTCGTTAGAGACGGCAGCAGGCCCCTCAAAGAGGCGGAACTGCCACGAGCCGGACAGCTGGACAAACCCGCGCGACAGCTCGCGGCTGTACGTTGCAGCGAGATCGGCGGTCTCGTAACCCATAAAGTACGCATGGGGTGCCAGGCGGTTCCTGTGGGTGAGCGCTTGGTTTTCCCAATCGTTAATGGCGTCCATGGTGATGCTCCTTCGTCATCGTAGTGATTCTTGTGCAACCGGTTGTCCTTATCTTACGGGCGATGCAAAATACTGTGCAACCGGTTGTCCGCTGAACGGTCGATTTGATCGGGTTAACGGTGCAACCGGTTGTACAACCGCGACATTTATGTCACCCTGAGTATCGAAACTCAGCGCAAGACATCGTTCTTAAGCTCGTAGGCAACCACCACGCCCGCTGATATCTCACCCACACGAGACGTATTCGATTGTGGCTTGGTTGCAAAACGACACCGGTCACCGGATATCATGAACGCTGTTCAGGCGCACTATAGTAAGCTGTATCCGCACCAGCCCGTATCAGCGACAACATCGACCGCATTCTCCAGGAGACGCCATGACCCAACCAGTTCGCACCGCACCTACGCTTGCCGAGGTTGCCGCAGCTGCTGGCGTGTCGCGCTCCACGGCATCACGCGCTCTCAACGATTCGCCCCGCATTAGCGAGGAAACCAAAAAGCGCGTTCGCGCGGCGGCCAAGAAAGTCAATTTTGTCCCCAACGCTCGTGGCCGAGCGCTCGCTGTCGGGCGCACGGAAATCATCGCCGTGCTCGTGACCGAGCCCCTGAGTGAACTCTTCAGCGACCCCACCTATAGCGAGTTTTTGAGCGGCATTACCGAGGAACTGTCGGAGTCGTCCTATCTGCCCGTTATCTTGCAGGCGTCTTCTACGCATGAGCGCAACCGCGCACGCGAGCACTTTGAGCGCCGCTCGTTCGACGCCGTGATCGACGTCTCCCCCTACAAGGGCAGCGAGCTGCTCGAGGTGCTGCGCGAGCTGGGCGTACCCACCGTGTTGTGCGGCCAGCTCGAGGGCCACCCCTATCGCGATGTGTTCTCGACGGTCTACTCTGACGACGAAGAGGGCGGACACTTTGCGGCACTCGCCATGAAGGAACGCGGGCGCAAAGATATCGTCGCCGTGTTGGGACCGCAAGACAACCCCGCTGTTGTCGACCGCCTGCGCGGCTACCGTGCCGTCTTGGGCGAAGACCTCCCAGACGCAAACGTTATCTATACCGGCTGGAACAACGGAGACGGCTATCAGGCCATGCACCAGATCCTCGCGCGCGAGATTGCTTTCGATGGCGTGCTCTGCGGATCGGACCGTATCGCAGCTGGCGTCATCACCGCACTCAACGAGGCAGGCCTATCCGTTCCGGCGGACGTTTCTGTCGTCGGCTTCGACGATCACGAGATTGCGACGCGCTGCGTCCCCGCGCTCACGACCGTCCGCCAGCCCCTGCGCGAAGAAGGCCACATGGCCGCCAACATTGCGCTCGACATGATCAAGGGTGCCGAGCCCACCACCTCCGTGATGCACATGCAGCTGATCCAGAGAGACTCGCTATAAGAAACTGGGGCAGGCTTTCCGCCAGACAGTTGTTGCGGAAAGCCTGCCCCGTTTTGAGCGCTCATTCTGGGGCACAGTTTCCGTTAGACAGCTCAACCGGAAACTGTGCCCCATTATTTTGCCGAATTCTGGGTCGCGCTTTCCCAGAGGACCCCCTTTGGGAAAGCGTGACCCGTTCTGGACACAGATTCCGGGACGCGCTTTCCGCGACGCCCGGTCACCCCATGCCCTCACAATCTCGGCGTATAAAAAACGAGGGAAGGCACGCGTCCTTCCCTCGTTGCAAGCAATATGTAGCCGCTTGCCTACATCAGGCGCAGGCTGACGTCCTTGAGCTGGGCGCCGGAAACGGCACTCGGGGCGCCCGACATGAGGTCGGAGCCGCTGGCCGTCTTGGGGAACGCCATGACGTCGCGGATGGAGTCGGAACCGGTGAGCAGCATGCACACGCGATCCAGGCCCAGAGCGAAACCGCCCATCGGGGGCGCACCAAACTTGAGGGCCTCCATGAGGAAGCCAAACTGAGACTCGGCGCGCTCCTCGGTAAAGCCCAGGAGCTTGAGCATGGACATCTGCATCTCGGCGTTGTGGATACGCATGCCGCCGCCGCCGGCCTCAAAGCCGTCCATGACAAAGTCGTAGGTGCAAGAACCGGCTGCCAACGGGTCGGCCTCGATCTTGGCGATGTCGGTCTCGGTCGGCAGGGTGAAGGGCTGGTGCTCGGCAGCGTAGGCCTTGCGGTCCTCGTCCCAATGGAACAGCGGGAAGTTGACGACCCACAGGAAGTCGTGACCCTCACGCTTGATCTCGAGTGCGTTGGCCATGTGCGAACGCATGCCGCCCAGGATCTCGTCGGAGAGCAGGCGCGGGCCGGCGGCGAACATCACAAGGTCGCCGGGCTCGACGTCCATGCGCTCGCGCAGAGCGGCCATCTCCTCGTCCGAGAAGAACTTGACGATGGGGCTGTTGATGGAGCCGTCCTCGCGGAAGGCGATCCAGGCCAGGCCCTTGGCGCCAAACGTGGAGGCCACGCCGGCGAGCTTATCGATCTTGGCACGTGCCCAGGCACCGGCGCCCTTGGCGTTGATGGCCTTGACGACAGAGCCCTCCTCATTTGCGGCGGTCGCAAAGACCTTGAACTTGGAGTCGGCAAAGATGTCGGTCAGGTCGACCAGGTGCATGCCATAGCGGGTATCGGGCTTGTCGGAGCCATAGGTGTCCATGGCATCCCAGTAGTCCATGCGACGCAGCGGCGTGGGCATCTCGACACCCATGCGGCCGAAGGCATCGGACAGGACTTCTTCGAGCGCGCTCATGACATCGTTCTGGTCCACGAAGGACATCTCGATATCGACCTGAGTGAACTCGGGCTGACGGTCGGCGCGCAGATCCTCGTCGCGGAAGCACTTGGCGACCTGGTAGTAGCGCTCGACGCCACCGACCATAAGCAGCTGCTTCAGAAGCTGCGGGGACTGCGGCAGGGCGTAGAAGTTGCCCGGCTGGATGCGGCTGGGGACGATGAAGTCGCGGGCGCCCTCGGGAGTGGACTTGAACAGGGAGGGCGTCTCGACCTCCATGAACTCACGGTTGTGCAGCGCCTCGCGAATGGCAAAGGTAAAGTCGGAGCGCAGCTTGAGGTTGGCCATCATCTCGGGACGACGGAGGTCCAGATAGCGATAGCGCAGACGGGTGTCCTCGCTCGTCTCGATGCCGTCCTCGATCTGGAACGGCGGGGTAACAGAAGTGTTGAGCACCTCGGCGTGGTCGGTCAGGACCTCGATCTCGCCGGTCGCGAGCTTGGCGTTGGTGGTCTCCTCGCCACGGGAGCGCACGACGCCGTGAATCTTGATGGGCCACTCGGGACGCATGGTCTCGGCAATCTTAAAGGCGTCGCCGTCGGAGTGCTCGGGGTCGAAGGTGAGCTGCGTGATGCCCTCGCGGTCACGAAGGTCGCAGAAAATAAGGCCGCCGTGGTCACGGCGACGGCTCACCCAACCGGTGAGGGTGACCTCTTCGCCCACGTTCTCGCGGCGAAGTTCGCCGCAGGTACGGGTGTGCATGGAATGCTCGTCGATGGGACGGGTCTGGCTCATACCAGTGATCCTCCTTTATGGATCTGTGCCGCCCCGTGTCGTTCCGGGCGGCGTCGTACAGATTTGCCCAGCCTGCGTAAACCGCGCAGCCAGACATGGCGTTCTATCTTATCGCACCTGTGTCGATGTGCCGCGGAAAAGTAGCTCCTGCCCAAAGACTTGACGGAGACGAAACAATTGACGCGCCGCGGCACCCGCCCGCGCTCGTCACGTGCGACAATATGCCCCAATAAAACAGCACTTGGAAAGGCCCGTCATGACTGCACGCCTCATCGTTATGGATATCGACTCCACGCTCATCAACCAGGAGGTCATCGATCTTTTGGGCGAGGAGGCCGGCGTGGGCGAGCAGGTGGCACAGATCACCGAACGCGCTATGCGCGGCGAGCTGGACTTTAAGCAAGCGCTCGAGGAGCGCGTGAGGCTACTCGCCGGCCTGGACGAGAGCGTGTTCGAGCGCACCTTTGAGCGCGTGACATTTACCCCCGGCGCGCTGGAGCTTGTGCGCTCGGCACACAGCAAGGGCTGGAAGGTCGGCGTGGTGAGCGGCGGCTTCCACGAGGTCGCCGACAAGATCGTGGCTGCCGCAGGTATCGACTTTTGCCTGGCCAACCGCCTGGAGGTCGTAGACGGCAAGCTCACGGGTAAGCTGGCGGCAGACATTGTGACCAAGGAGTCCAAGCTCATCCAGCTGCTGGACTGGGCAGTTGAGTGCGGCGTCGACATGGCCCACACGGTCGCTATTGGCGACGGGGCAAACGACATCCCCATGATCCAGGCCGCGGGCACGGGCATCGCGTTTTGCGCCAAGCCTAAGACGCGCGAAGCCGCCCCGTTTGCCATCGACGAGCGCAACCTCATGCTCGCCATGGACATCATCCTGCGTGACTAGTCAGTTTGCCTCACAACTTCATCTAATCTGACATGTCAGATTTCCGAACAATTATGCTCTAATGTTCGGAAACAACCCTTCGCGTGCTAAACTTTTCTGCGTCGAAGGGAACTTATATGGACAAACGAGATCTTGAGCAATTGCTAAGTGACGTGGCAGACGGAAGCATTATGCCGGCCGATGCCCTCACGCGCATCCAGACGGCTCCGACCGCCGATTTGGGCTTTGCGCAGCTCGATCTTTCGCGCGGAGTGCGCCAGGGAGCCGGCGAGGTTGTCTACGGTGCCGGTAAAACCGCCGAGCAGATTGCCGCCATTATCGAAGCGCTGCGCGATGCCGGCCAGGAACGCATCCTGGTCACACGCTTGGATGCCGAAAAAGCCGCGCGCACCGCTGAGCTTCTCGGCAACGACATCGACCTGGGATATGTCCCGGACGCCCAGCTCGCCCTGGTGGGTGGCAAGCCCTCCCCCACCGGCAACGGACGCGTTGTCGTCGCCTGCGCCGGCACGAGCGACCTGCCCGTCGCCGAAGAGGCGGCACTGACGGCCGAGTTCTACGGCAACGAGGTCGATCGCCTCTACGACGTGGGTGTCGCCGGCCTGCACCGCCTGCTCACTCATGCCGAGGAACTTGCCCAAGCGCAGGTGGTCATCGCCATCGCCGGCATGGAAGGCGCCCTGGCGAGCGTCATCGGAGGCCTTGTGAGCTGTCCAGTCATCGCCGTCCCTACCAGTGTGGGCTATGGCGCGAACTTTGGCGGCGTGGCCGCACTGCTCGCCATGCTCAACTCCTGCGCCAGCGGCGTTTCGGTCGTCAACATCGACAACGGCTTCGGCGCCGCCTACCAGGCAAGTCTTATCAATCATCTGAGCGCCGGCACATCCTGCGCCCGTTAAGGAGCATTCCATGTCCAATCATCAGCACACGCTTATCATCGACGGCACCTCGGGCATCAGCGGCGACATGACCGTCGCGGCCCTGCTCGACCTAGGCGCCAGCGAGGAGCACCTGTGCGAACAGCTCGCCACGCTGCCGGTCGACGGCTTTTCGATCGCTGTGACGCGCGTAAACAAGCATGGCATCGACGCCTGCGACTTTGACGTCCAGCTTGCAGAGGAGCTCGAGAACCATGATCACGACATGGCCTGGCTCTACGGCAACGAAGCAGTTGCCGGGCACACACATGAGCATGAGCATGAGCACCACCATCATGATCATGGCGAACACGAGCACTGCCACGAACATGACCATGAGGGCCACGCCCATGAGCACGAGGATCATCACCACACCCACCACCATCATCACCGCTCGCTAGCCGACGTCACCGCCATCATCGATGGCTCGCAGCTAAGCGATGGCGCCAAGCGTCGCGCGCTCGCCATTTTTTCCGTACTCGCTGCTGCCGAGGCCAAGGCTCACGGTAAAACACCCGAGACCGTCATGTTCCACGAGGTGGGCGCCGTCGATTCCATCGTCGACGTCTGCTCTGTCGCCATCTGCCTCGATGGCCTGGGTATTGAGGACATCGTGGTCGAGTCGCTCTCCGAGGGTCACGGCACCATCCACTGTACCCACGGCCTCATGCCCATTCCCGTCCCCGCCGTCGTCAACCTGTGCCAGGCGGGCAATATCGCCCTCACGCCCGCACCGGTCGCCGGCGAGCTCGTAACGCCCACGGGCGCCGCCATCGTCGCCGCACTGCGCACGTCCGAGCACCTGCCGGCCCGCTACCGCATCGAGGCCGTCGGCTACGGCGCCGGTAAGCGCCCCTACGAGGGCTGCTCCGGCACGCTCCGTTGCCTGCTTGTTCATGTGGATGCATAGCCATGGATGCCCGCAAAACCAAAAGCCGCGCCGCTATTGTCACGGCGTTTTCCGAGCTCCTTCGCGAGGAGGACTACGGCAAGATCACCGTCGGCGACATCATCGCGCGCGCTCACGTAGGCCGCGCGACATTCTACGGCCTCTTCAAGAGCAAAGATGACCTACTGTCCGAGCTCGTGAGCGACATCTGCACCCACGCCCTCGACGACGATGGCACGCCACTCGACGACCCACTCGTGCAGGTCGAGCATATCCTCAACAACCTCTGGGAGCGCCGCCAGGGCGTTCGAGCCCTCGTAGCCGGCGCCGGCTCACGCGTCTTCGCCGACTGCCTACGCAAGACCATCATGTCACGAGCAGCCGAAACCGTCCCTACCGACCCAAACGGCCCCGCCGCCACCATGGACCGAAGCTTCCTACTACACCACATAGCCTCAAGCTTCGTAGGAATGGTCCAATGGTGGGCCTGGCACAACTTCCAAGCCCCAAAAGAGGACGTAGCCAAAGACTACCTATCAGCCATAAAACCCCTCTTCAACTAAGTAAGAAGCTCATCCCAAAGCATCGCCCCAACCCAGGCCGCCACGCACCCCAAAGTGTCACTCGCACCTCAAAGCGCCTAACAACAAAGTGCCCACCACATCCAAATTCAGATATATATGTTGGTTGCTTGTTCGAACACAACTGGATTCCCGCAGGGTCCGGCATAGGTTAACTTTTCGCCGCACTCCGCAGGACGCAAGAAGCTCCCGCCGCACGAAGTGCGCAGCGAGAGCTTCTTGCATGTCCGAGGACGCGGCGAAAAGTTAACCTATGCCGGACCCGGGCGTTATATCAATTGTCTTGGACTAGAACATGCCCAAGAAACCATGCACAAACAGTGCGGCCAGAGCGGCACCGATAAACGGTGCGATGCCAGGAACAAGCAGGCCGTACTTCCAGTTGTTGTCAGCCTTGTTCTTGATCGGCAGCACCTGATAGGCCATGCGAGGACCAAGGTCACGAGCCTGGTTCATGGCGAAGCCGGTGATGCCGCCCATGCCCATGCCAACGGCCCAAACGATCAGGCCGACGCAGATGGCGAGCATCAGAACGTTCTCGCCGGCGCGGCTAGCGGCAGCAAGGATGGCGCTGATGAACACAAAGGTGCAGATAGCCTCGCAGAAGAAGTTGCGAACATAGTTCGTGCCCTCGGTGGTGGGGTTGGTCGAGAAGATGTTGCGCTGGGCAATAGGGTCGACGACGCCCTCGGAAGCCTTGAACTCATCGGCATACATAAGCCAAGCGATTACGGCGCCCACAAAGCCGCCGAGCATATCGGCAATCATGAAGGGGATGCAGCTGCTCCACGGCACCAGGCCTACGATGCACTGGGCAAGCACCATAGCCGGGTTCATGCACACGGCGCCGCCAAAGACAAACAGGCAGACCGAGATGCCAAAAGACCAAGTGGTGATGGCAAACATGTGGCCGGAGCCCTGATACTTGGTGCCCTTAAGCACGGTATCGCAGTGCACGCCCACGCCAAAGATGATCATGAGGGCCGTTGCGCCGAATTCGCAGAGGAGTTTGGTAAGCATAAAACCTTATCTTTCTTGTCGGTTATAAACGATTCGTTTAGGCCGCGCGCTAGTGCTGAGCGACAACAACGCCCAGGCCATCGGGAATGACGGCCACCTTGGCATCGGCACCCTTCATCTCAAAGGCGAGCTTGAGCGCCTCCTCGAGGGTGTTGACCGGCGTCATGTGCATATCCTTGATCATCTGGTGATCGCACAGGTCGGTGACCATGATCACAGGGTGATGCGCCAGGATGCGGGCAAAGATCTGGCTCGTCCACTGGTCGGGCAGGGTCTCGTCCTTAGGACGGTCGATACAGGCGCGCTCAAACTCTGCCGGATCGTTGTCGGCGATGTTGTGATAGAAGCCCTCGCCGCCGTGACCGTCGGCACAACCGGCGACGTCGATGATCACACCGCCCTCGGGAAGCGTGGCCTCGGCAGAGCACATGCCCTTCACGGCCTGGTAGATGTTCTGGTCGAGCGGGTAGCCGCCGTTGGTGGTGATGGCAATCTCGCACTCGACGGGCTCAACGCCGGCAAGGCTCTTCACGAACTCGCAGCCAGCCTCGTGTGCCTTGTGGATGTCACCGGCGAAGGAGCCGATGACCTCATGCTTGCCGTTGAGCACCACGTTGAGCACAAAGGCAAGGTGAGCCATCTCGGCAGCGGCAAACATGTCCTCGCTCACGTGGTTGTGGCACAGGTTGCCGGCGCGCGAATGAGAATCGTTCACAAACTGGCCGTTGTGGTTGTACATGATGGTCTTGTAGCTGGCGATGCCGGGCAGGACGGACTTGCGGCTGCCGGAGAAACCAGCAAAGAAGTGCGGCTCAATAAAGCCCTCGGCAAGCAGCAGATCGCAATCGACGGCAATCTTATTGATGATGCACTCGCCACCAGAAGGCAGGGTGCCGATCTTTTTCATCATGCTGTCGTCAGTCGCGACGTGCATAACGATTTCCTCGTTGGCAACGATCTCCTCGCCGTACTTGTTGACGAGCTCCTCGCGCGTCGACGGACGATGCATACCCGTAGCAACCAGAATGCGAACGCGCGCTTCAGGCGCAGCGGAATGGATGTGATGCAGCAGAATAGGCATCGTCACACGCGAGGGAACGGGGCGCGTATGGTCGGAGCTAATGATGACAATATCCTTTTTGCCAGCACAAAGCTCCTCGAGCGAAGGCGAGCCATAAGGGTTGGCAAGCGATTCCTCTACCAGCTCTTCCTGCGATTTCGTGGTCTTAAACTCGTTTTGATGACCCTCCATCACACCCGCGAAGTTCTTATCCTCGAGCTCCAGATGCAACGTCTTGTGGTCAAACGGCAGTTCACATTCAAACAATGACGAGCGCCCTCTTCCTTTCAACTGACACACTAGATAAACCGTTGGAAGGATACGCCGCTCACCGAAAAACACCACCGTCCACCGACTCATTAACACAACGTTCATATTTGACCCACAACAGAACAGCCGCGATCCCAAACGGGACCGCGGCCGCTACAGTCACAAGGCCAGAAGCGCGCCATTCTTCTCCTCAGCTTTAATCCCAGAAGACCGAGGGCGAAGGGACCCGATGGGTTTCCCTCTGAATGCATTCCGCAGCACGAAGCCCCATCAAAGCGCGCGAAGCGCGCCATCTTTTCCCCAGCCAGTAATCCGCCGAAGACCGGACATCGCAGGGCCCGCCATTAGTTTACTTTTAGGCACACTCCGCAGGACGCAAGAAGCCCTCGCCGCACGAAGTGCGCAGCGAGGGCTTCTTGCATGTCCGAGGACGTGCCTAAAAGTAAACTAATGGCGGGCCCGGACGACTACAGGGCTATCGATTACCCCGTGTTCTGCAGTCCTGCCGAGACGCCGGTCACAGTCGAAAGAATCAGGCTCATGTACTCGGCCTTCTTCTCCTCGGCCATCTCGTCCTGGTTCATACGCACCTCGCGAAGGGCGCGGACCTGAGCGATGGATAGGGCGTCGACGTAGGGGTTGCGCACGCGGACAGCGCAGCCGAGCACGCGGCGACGCTGCAGCGGCCATTCATCACCGACGATGGCAAGGACCCACTTACGCGTGAGCTGCATCTCGGTGAAGACCTTCTCGGACAGATCCTGGCGATCACCCAGGTGCAGATACATCTTGGCGATGCGCTGATCGGTCTTGGCGATCGACATCTCGATGTTGTCGATAAAGGTGCGGAAGAACGGCCACTCCTGGTAGGCAGCCTTGAGCTGGTCAAGATCGCCCAGCTGCTCGCAGGCGGTGCCCAGGCCGTACCAAGCGGCCAGGTTAATGCGCGCCTGGCTCCAGCTGAAGATCCACGGAATGGTACGCAGGTCGTCGAGCGACTTGGCACCCAGGCCGCGCTTAGCGGGACGCGAGCCGATCGGCAGCAGACCGACCTCGGTCAGCGGCGTCACGGTCGAGAACCACGGTGTAAAGTCCTCGGTGTTCAGCAGGTCCAGATAGCGTTCGTGGCTTGCGGCGTTGAGCTTCTCGGCCATATCCCAGAACTTCTGCGTGGTCTCGGTGTTGGTCTTCTCGACACTCGGGGCCGACTGCAAAAGCGTTGCGGCGGCAACGGACTCAACATGGCGCTGAGCCAGCGTTCGGTTGCCGTAACGGGCAAAGATGACCTCGCCCTGCTCGGTGAGCTTAAAGAAGCAGTTGACCGAACCCTTGGGCTGCGCCAGCACAGCCTTGTTGGCCGGGCCACCGCCACGGCCCACGGCACCGCCGCGACCGTGCATGAGCACCAAGTCGATATCGTTCTTCTCTGCCCACTTGGCGATGCGCTCCTGCGCGGAGTGCAGCGCGAGCATGGCCGTGGTAGGACCGGCATCCTTGGAGGAGTCGGAATAGCCCAGCATGACCTCCATGCGGCGGTTGGTCTGGGCAAGGCGCTTTTGCACCACGGGCAGCGTAAGCATCTGATCGAGTACGTCGACGCAGCCCTCGAGGTCCTCGAGCTGCTCGAACAGCGGGATCACGTCAAGCTCGGGGACATCCTCCTCGTGTGCAAAGGACAGGTGGGCAAGCTCAAAGACGTCGGCCACATGCTGGGCACTCTTGGTGAACGAGATGATGTAGCGGTGCGCCATCTTCTTGCCGTAGCGCTTTTGGATGGAGCCGATAGCGCGGAAGGTATCGATGACCTCGCGCGTCATGGGCTGCAGGTCGCCATGGATACCGTTCTCGTGGATATCCTTAAGGGCGCGGGCGTGCACCACGGAGTGCTGACGGAACTCCATCTCGACCATATGGAAGCCGAAGGACTCGACCTGCCAGATGATGGTCTGGACCGGGCCGTAGGCAGCACGGACGGCACCGCAGGCGGCCAGCGAACGCTGGACGACGCGCAGGTCGTCCAGGAACTCATCGGCGCTGTGGTACATGGTGTCGGTGATACGGCGCACGGTGGCGTTCAGGCGGTCGGCCATGACGAGCATGACGGCGCGATGCGGCTCGTGCTCGGAGATCAGCTCGGCGCGGGCCGTGTACCGAGGGCTCATCTCGACCTGATGGTTCCACAGGTTAATGAGCTCGGCAGACGGCTTGCTGTAGGTGGCCTCGAGCGTGAGGTTGCGGCCGATGCGGCGGCACTTGTCCTCGAGCTTGAGCACCATGTGAGTGAAGTACTTGGCGGCGACCTCACGGCTCACCTTGGCGGTGACGTTGGGGTTACCGTCGCGGTCGGAACCGATCCAGCTGCCGGGATGGAAGAACGCCGGGCACAGCGGCGGCACGGTACCGGCCTTGTCGCCCAGCACCCAGTCGTCAAAGCGACGATAGATGACGGGGATGACGTCGAACAGCGTGTTATCGAAGATGTCGATGATGGTATCGGCTTCCTCGACCGGCGTGGGCTTCTTGAGCGCGATGGGGCTCGTACGCACCAGGGCGTCGATCTCCTGCAGCATATGGCGCTCGTTCTCCACCAGGTCGGAGCCGCCCAGACGCGGACGCTCCTCCAGCAGGTTGGAGATACGGCGAATCTTGCCCTCGACGGCCTTACGACGGGCCTCGGTGGGGTGTGCGGTAAAGACGGGGTGGAACTCAAGCTTGTCGAGCAGCTCGTTGGCACCCTCGACACCCATCTCGTCTACCAGCTGGTGATAGGCGACGGTGAGCTCGTTGGCGGGATCGACCTCGGTATCGGTCGACGCACCGGCCTCGCGCTCGCGCAGCTGCGCCACACGGTAGTTCTCCTCCGACAGGTTTGCCAGATGGAAGAAACTCGTAAAGGCGCGGACAATGACCTGCTGCTTATCGAGCGGCAGGCTGTCGATCAGATCGACGACCTCACGAAATGCCACGGCGGTGGGCTCGTCGGCGGTGGGCACGCCCTGCTCGTCAACGGCCTCGTCGGCAGCGCGGGTACCGGGGTTGCCGGCATTGGCCACAATCTCGGCCGACAGGATCTTGTCGAACAGGTCCGCGATCTCAGGATCATACTCGCTAAGCACACGACGCTCCAGGCGCAGGAACAACGCCAGATTGTCGCGCAGCTCCTCGGGGATCTCAATCTCGGCGAGACGCTCCCTGGACTCGGCATTCGAGCCGATTCGGTTAACGAGGCGGTTGACCACGGCAGCGACGCGCGCCGCGGCTTCGGGTACAGACTGGTTGCTTAGGTTCTCAGCCACGTTTCCTCCCATTCCTCCTTCTATGCACGTAACATGCGGTATTCATTATAGGCGCTTGAGAAATACTTTCGACACTGATTGCGCTTTACCACACAAAAGTATTTTCTGCATTGCAAGGGTTTTTGCTCTAAATGGTCGTATTTCTCGGTGGACGGCATACACAAACGGGGGCATTCCGAATAAATGCGAAACACCCCCGTAACAATCGCTCACCGCGAGCGGGACATGTCAGCGGACCCGCAGCTCAAAAATCATGCGCTACAGGCGCTCGCGAACCGCCTCGACAACGTTAGCCAAATCGACCAGTACCTCGTCATGGCTCTCCATGTCGCGCACCTTGACCTTGCCGGCGGCAAGCTCGTCGCCACCCAGGACCAGGATGAGCTTGGCGCCCACCTTATCGGCCTGCTTAAACTGGGCCTTGAGCGAACGGCCCTGATAGTCGGCCTCGGTCACGATACCTGCGGCGCGAAGCTGCTGCGTAATGGCAAAGACGTTCTGGCGCAGCTCCTTGCCGGCATTGGCGACGTAGACGCACGGGACCTCCTCGGCACCCAGGTCGCTGCCAAAGGCCTGCAGAGCCAGCAGGGCACGCTCAAAACCGACGGCAAAGCCGACGCCCGCCGTGGGCTTGCCACCCTCGAGCTCGACCAGGCCGTCATAGCGGCCGCCGCCACCGATGGAGCCGACGCCGGCACCGGGAGCCTCGACCTCAAAGACGGTACGGGTGTAGTAGTCCAGACCACGCACCAGGGTGGGATCCTCGACATACTCGATACCGGCGGCATCCAGATAGCGCTTGACCTGCTCGTAGTGCTCGCGGCACTCGTCGCACAGGTTGTCGCCCATCAGCGGGGCCTCGGCCATGATCTCGCGGCAGTGGTCGTTCTTGCAGTCGAAGGCGCGCAGCGGGTTAAGCTCGGCGCGCTCGCGGCACTCATCGCACATCTCGTCGGCGTGATCGAGGATAAACTGCTTGACCTGCTCGCGATAGGCAGGACGGCATTGGGCATCACCCATCGAGTTAATGAGCAGACGAAGCTTGGAAAGATCAAAGCCCAGGCGCTTGTAGAACTCCATGAGCATAATGATGCACTCGGCGTCTGCCGCCGGATCGGGAGCGCCGAGCCACTCGATGCCTACCTGGTGGAACTGACGCAGACGACCCTTCTGGGGACGCTCGCCGCGGAACATGGCCTCGGCATAGTAGGCCTTAAACGGTGTGGAGCCCTGAGGCACCAGGTTGTTCTCCACGACGGCGCGCACCACACCGGCCGTGCCCTCGGGGCGAAGCGCCAGGCGCTGCTTGGGCTTGAGCTTGGTGTCGGTACCCTCGGTAAAGACGATGGACTTCGGCTCAGCCTGCAGCTTCTTCTCAAAATTTTCGAAAATGGACATTGTCTGATACTCCTCCAGTATTTATGCAGCACATAGCTGCTTAGCACTTACACTGCTATTATAGCACCCATTTTGCGCTTTGCAAAGAAAACGTGCGAAATGGCAGAAATCTGTGCAATATATGTGCGAATAGAGAAGGCAAGGCAATATATTTCATAAAGTTAATAAAATATCAAGCGTAGTTTGTGGATTATTTATCAAATTTGCCTGCGTACACAAAGCCGTAGCTTTTGTAAAATGTCTCAATATCCGCACGGCTGCGCACGACAACGGCGTTCAGCAGATGACCGTCCGCTTTGCTGCGAAAGCCGATGACCGTCTCTCCGGTGCAGGTACTGCTTTCCAGCGCAATATCCGTCTCCCGCATGCCGTCAGGCGGCGTCAGCAGAACGGCAGACTTTTTGTGCCCGGAGAACAGCGCGGTAAAAAATGACACGGCGGGACACCTCCCCTGCCTGATTCAGCGCGTAAAATAAACAGCCAGCACCAGCTGGGCCGCAAGGATCAGCGGTATGCCCACTACAAAATACCAGTGGCGCGTCTTGTGATGGAACACATACATACCGGCCCACGCACCGGCACTGCCGCCCAGCAGAGCCGCGCCAAACAGGATCTTCTCCGGCACGCGCCACTGCCGTGTGCGGGCGCGGTGCTTGTCCAGTCCCATCAGGCAGAAGCCGATGACATTCATAATAAGGATGTAAATCATTGCAGTATTCATATCTGTATTATACCGTGTGCGGGCGCAAAAGGCAAGCGCGGCGGGGCGTTTGAAACACTGACCACAGTGCTTTGCGGCGTGTTCGAAAAATAAAACGCCCCCGCCAAACGGCGAGGGCAGTCGGATTCAAATATCCTTGCGGGCGGCCACGCTGCTGCGCACCAAGGCACGCCTTAAACGGGCCTCGGCAAGCTGCATGTCGCGCTTGTCCAGATTCTTCTGGGCCAGCAACGCTTCGGCACGGGCTTTGCTGCGGGCGGCGCGCTCGGCATCAATGGCATCGGCCCATTCAAAGGTCGTTGCCAGCAGATGGCACTCGCCGCCAAGCATGCTCAGCATACCGCCCATACAGGCTGCGCGGCGGACCGTGCCGTCCTCCAGCTTAATATGAGCCTCGCCCATGCCCAGCGCCGTGCAGATGTCGATATGCCGCGCCAGCAGCTGAAGCTGGCCGTTGATGGTGCGGCAGGATACCGACGTGACCGCGCCATCAAACGCAACGCCGTCCGGCGTCATGATCTTGAGCGGGAAAGTTGCCATACTCCCACCGCCTTACTGCTGCTTGGCCTTAGCCAGGACATCATCAATCGTACCGGCGAACAGGAAACAGCTCTCGGGGATGCTGTCGCACTCGCCGTTCAAAATCATCTTGAAGCCACGCAGGGTCTCCTTCAGCGGCACATACTGGCCGGGCATACCGGTGAACTGC
>UQSK01000009.1 GCA_900543605.1 uncultured Collinsella sp. | reverse complement strand
GATCTACACCTATTAAGTCGTCGGCAGCGTCAGATGTGTATAAGAGACAGCGCCGCGCGTGCGGCGTCGATGAAGGCCTCCACCCCGAGCGACCCTAGGCGCGTGGGCCAGGCGAGCGGCACCCAGCTCAGGGGCGTCGCCAGGGCACTGGTGAGCTCGCCGGTCATGAGGCCGTGCGCAAGTCCGCCCACTGAGAAGAACGCGAGGAGCATCCCCGCCGCGCCGGCGCCGATGGCGGCGTTGCGGCCGAGGCGCAGGGCCACGCCGAGCCCCAGCGCGTAGAGGGGCAGGCTGCCCAGCACGATGCCCACCCAGGCGGCCGCAAGCGGAGCGGGCCCGAGCGGCAGGCGCCCGGCGACGGCGAGCACGGCCCCGAACACGCCGAGCGCCACGGCCAGCGCGCCCGCGCCGAGCGCCGCAAGGGCGAGTAGCTTTGCCGCGACGGCGCGCCCGCGCGAGGGGACCGCCGTGAGGTTGGCGAGGCGCCCGGCAGCGCGCTCCTCGTCCACGGCGAGCCCGCAGACGATGGCGGACATGAGCGGCATGAGGGCGCCGAGGAACTGGGCGTAGGCGTCAGCGCCCAGCGCCGGGTCCCATCGGGTTACGGAGAAGTACTCGCCGCAGGCAAGACCGGCTGCCAGGCCGCAGACGAGGTGCACCGCCGTGAGCGGGGAGCGCGCCAGGCGCAGGGCCTCGGAGAGCAGGGCCCGCGGGAGAGTCATGCGTGGCGTCGGGTCGGAGAGTCGTGTCATGGCCATCACCTCTCCTCGGAGCGCGCGAACCAGGCCGCGCCCGCCGCCGTGAACGCGGCGAACGCGAGCGCGCAGACCGCAAGGCCCGCCAGTGTGAGCATGCCGTCCGCCGTGAGCGCCCCGCCGAGCGCCATGTCCGCCGCGAGTGGCTCGCCGCTCGGCAGCACGGGGATGAAGCTCGTGGGGATGACCATGCTCGCCGACGGCGGAAAGAGCTGCGGCAGCGGCATCAGCGACCAGGCGAACCCACCCACGAGCTGCGCGGCGAGCGGGCAGAAGATGCCCGCGAGCATGCCGAGTCGCGCCGTGAGGAAGAGCCCTGCGGGGATCATCCACGCCGCGGTCACCGTGTTGGCGAGCGCGCAGAGGAGCATCGTGAGCGTGCCCGCGGCCGTGAGGCCCTGCGAGGAGAACGCCGAGCCCGCGAGGTAGATGCCGAAGACCACGAGGTTCGAGAGCGTGCAGAGCGCGAGGCACCAGAGCGCCTTGGCCCACCAGGCGCGCCCGAGCGGGAAGCCCAGGCCCAGAAGCCCCCGCATCCGCGTGCGAGCGTCCGCCCGCGCGACGCACGCCACCACGAGTGAGAGAGACACGGGCAGGAAGAGCGCGTACCAGTAGTTCCACGCGCTGAAGATCTGCACGCCCCGGTAGGGCATCGCGCCGAGCAGCGGCATCGGCAGCGCCATGAGCACGGCCAGGCGAACCGGTGCCGCGTGGCGCGACTTCAGGGCCTCGGCGCGCAGGCCCGCGAGCAGGCCGCCTTTCTCGCCCGTCATGCCGCCACCTCCCCGCGTGCTCGTCGCCCTTCCCGGCAGAAGCTCATGAAGAGTTCCTCGAGGTCCTGCCCGGGCCGAAGCGCATCCTCGTAGGCGAGGCGCCCCCCGTAGATGATGCCGATGGTGTCCGCCATCTGCTGCACCTCGGAGAGGATGTGGCTCGAGACGATCACCGTCGTGCCCGCCGCTGCGAAGCCGCGGATCTGGTCGCGCAGCTCCTCGATGCCGATGGGGTCGAGGCCGTTGGTGGGCTCGTCGAGCACGAGCAGGCGTGGCCGGGCGATCAGCGCCAGCGCGAGCCCCAGGCGCTGCCGCATGCCCATCGAGAAGCGCCCGGCGCGCTTCTTCCCGGTGTCCGCGAGGTCCACGGCGGCGAGCACCTCATCTATGCGGCTCTCGGGAAGGCCCAGCAGCGTGGTGCGCACGCGCAGGTTCTCACGCGCGGTGAGGTTGGGGTAGAGCGGCGCCTCCTCGATGAGGCTGCCGATTGCGTAGAGGTCCTCGCGGCACCAGGCGTGCCCGGCAAAGAGGATCTCCCCGGCCGTCGGCCGCAGCATCCCGCAGATCATCTTGAGCGTTGTCGACTTGCCGGCTCCGTTGGGACCGAGCAGTCCGTACACCTCGCCCTCGCGGATATGAAGGCTCACGTCGGCCACGGCGTCCTGCGCCTGGTCGCCGCGGCCGAAGCGCTTGGTGAGCCCACGCGTCTCGAGCATGTAACCCATGGGTTTATCCTTTCTCTTCCGGGCGCGCGGGCCGAGTCGCCGTGCCCGCGCGCCTTACCTTTCGGGTTCACCATCCATGGTGGGGCGCGTTTCTAACGAAGCTGTAACGGCCGTTGGGCTCTTTTGGCGCCAGCCAATCTCGACCCGCACGCCACTCATGGTATGTTTATCGCGATAACAAGGACGGAGGTGCCCGTGGCACGCAATAAGTACCCGGAGGAGACGGTCGAGAAGATTCTCGACGTTGCCGAGCGGCTCCTCGTGGAGCGCGGCTACGAGCACACCACGATGATCTGAAGAGCAATACGCTAAACCGAAAAAGGTAATCGAAGCCGCGCCTGTGGACTTATCGAGGGTCGAGATTCCCGCCCCATCCATCGGCACCCAGCAGAAGGTCGTCGACATCCTCGACCGCTTCGACACCCTAACGAAATCGCTCACCGACGGTATCCCTGCCGAGATCGAGGCACGCCGGGCGCAGTACGGGTACTACCGCGACCTCCTGCTCGACTTCCGAAACTAAGCGGGAATAAGTTATCGGTACGATTTTTTATAAAATGTAAAAAAGTACCCCCATAACTGATAAAATTGACACTGAAAAAAGGGGTGCATCTTGCGTATATACCGACGTGAAAAGTATCTGAAGCAAATGCGTGGTTTCTACCACGATGACGGGATGATCAAGGTAATCACCGGTGTTCGCAGGTGTGGTAAATCCTGCCTCATGCAATCAATCGCAGACGAGCTGGTGGAATCCGGTGTAGCGAGCGACCACATCATCTATATCGACCTCGACTCACGGGAGAACAGGAAGGTCAAGACGACCGATGAGCTCGAAAATCTGATTGACATGTCGACCCCAGCAGACACTGAGGGGACGAAGTACCTCTTCATCGATGAGATTCAGAACGTAGAGGAATTCGAGCTGCTTATCAACGGCTACCGGACAGATGGCGGTTGGTCCATCTTCATTACCGGTTCGAATTCATATCTGCTTTCTGGGCAGCTTGTTACAAAGCTGACGGGTCGCTATATCGAGTTCGAGGTGTTCCCACTCGACTTTGCGGAATATATCGATATGAAGCGTTTTCTCGGCAAGCCTGTCAATGACGTTCTCGTGGGAGAGTTTACCGAGTACCTGACCCTTGGAGGATTTCCCAAAGCGTTGGAGTATGAGGGCGAGGATGAAAAGCGCACCTATATCAAGAGCGTTATTCATGAGATCTTTGAAAAGGACGTCAAACATTCGAACAAGATTAAGAATGTCTCGGTTTTCGATGCCGTCCAGACGTATCTCATCAACAACTTTGGTGCGCCGACGAACCTGAAGAACCTCCTTGCGTACTTCAATGATGTCGAGAAGATTCCCATCAAGCGCGAAACGCTCAATCGGTATATCCAGATTCTTGTTGACGCGAAGATCCTTTATCGCTGCTCGAGGTTCGATCTCAAGTCTCGGCGATCGCTTATCCGCGAAGAGAAGTACTACCTGGCTGATCCCGGCTTCTATTTCGCCATGAACACGGATGCGAGGATTAACTACGGGCCGGCGTTGGAGAACGTGCTCTACCTCTATCTTGCATCGCGCGGGTACGAGCTTTCTGTGGGCCGTATTGGGAAGCTCGAGTGTGACTTCATCGCTCGTAGGCGCAATGCTTACGCCTACATCCAGGTCTCTATGTCGATTGCCGACAGAGGCGTCGAGGAGCGCGAGTACAGGCCGTTCGGCCACATCAGGGATGGGTATCCGCGCTACTTGTTCACGCTTGATCCTCTATTGCAGGAGAGGGATGGCGTCAGGCACCTTAACATGGCGTCGTTTATGCAAGATGGCGGTGATCTTATTTGAGCGGCGGCCAGATTCTTTTGCTCCCTAGCGCGCAAACAGTGCGGGCATCAAATGAGGACCATTGCCTCACGTAGAATCGATAGATTGAGGACTTGTTTTGATGTTGACAAGCTTTTGGCCAGTGACTCCTATTGCCGAGTGGGAATAGCGGAAATAACAGCCTCCGGACCTTTTAGTTCGGAGGCTTTCTTTTTCGTTCTGTTCGGAAGGAGCTCCTTGCCAGAGTCCCATGGATAGCGAACGGCTTTATCGAGCGTGTGCGTTTTCGTAGGCGCCTTTGATTTCTTCCGGCAAATTGTCGGGAATCAGCGTCTCCAGCCTATCCTCGCTGCCATCTTGAATCGCTTGCTCGTAGTACCAGCATTTGAACTTCAACATGTCCAGGGCACGGTTCATCTTCGCGATCTCCGACTCCATGTGGGCCTTCCGCTCCTCGAACATGGCCTTGCGCTGGGGGTATGTTGATGGACCCTCTGCACACCATTCCATGAACAGACGGATGTCCTTGATCTCCATTCCCGCCTTCTTCAGGCATTCGATGACCCGAAGCGCCTCGAGTTCCGTATCGCCGAATCGGCGAATGCCGGACGTCCGCTCCAGCCCCGGGAACAATCCCTGCTTGTCGTAATACCGCAGCGTTGAGGCGGGCAAGCCGAACATTTCCGCCACCTGTCCGATTGTGTACATGGCCCCTCCGAATAAATCTCGAATTCATTCCTTGACCTAAAGTCAGGTTTAGGTATTACCTTCATTCTCGTCAATACAAATCGGTAACGCAAGGGGTGGTCCGTAATGGGCAAAACGGTTTTCGCCGGCGGCGTGAACGGTGTGGGTGATATCGCCGGGCATCCCGCTCTGGAACAGGCGCAACGAATGGGCATGGAAATCTAGGCGGGCTACTTAACCGCGTGGAGGCAGATTCGTGTCCAGAACCATCGATAGGAGGAAATCGATCATGGCAATTAAGCAGACGGCGGGCAGAGATGCCCTGGGGGACTTTGCCCCCAAATTCGCACAGCTCAATGACGATGTGCTGTTCGGCGAGGTGTGGAGTCGAGAAGACGGGCTTTCCCTTCGAGACCGCAGCGTGGTGACGGTTGTGGCCCTGATGGCGCAGGGACTGACGGACTCCTCGTTCCAATATCATCTGATGTCCGCAAAGAACAACGGGGTGACCAGGGCTGAGATAGCGGAAATCCTTACGCATGCGGCGTTTTATGCGGGATGGCCCAAGGCGTGGGCGGCCTTCCGCATGGCGAAGGAGGTCTGGGCGGACGAGGACGACGGCGCCGACGCAAAGGCCCGACACCAAAACGAGATGGCCTTTCCTATCGGTGCCCCCAACGACGCATTTGCGAAGTACTTTATCGGGCAAAGCTACCTCGCGCCCCTTTCCACCGAGCAGGTCGGCGTCTACAACGTGACGTTCGAGCCCGGCTGCCGCAACAACTGGCACGTCCATCACGCCAAAAGCGGTGGCGGACAGGTCCTCGTCTGCGTGGCCGGTCGAGGGTTTTACCAGGAATGGGGCAAATCGGCACAGGAGCTGCGCCCTGGCGACGTGGTCAACATCGCCCCGGGTGTGAAACATTGGCACGGAGCCGCGCCCGAGAGCTGGTTCTCCCATCTCGCGCTGGAGGTTCCGGGCGAGGAGGCCTCCAACGAGTGGTTGGAGCCCGTGATCGACGAGCAATACCTTAAAGCGACCGACAAGGAGGCTTAGGCATGGAGCAGTTGAAACTGACGCAGGAATGGGACAAGGTGTTCCCCAAAAACGACAAGGTTGAGCACAGCAAGGCGACTTTCCACAACCGATACGGCATCACGCTGGCGGCCGACGTCTACGTGCCAAAGAACGTGGAAGGCAAGCTGCCTGCCATCGCCGTCAGCGGCCCGTTTGGCGCGGTGAAGGAGCAAACGTCCGGCCTTTATGCGCAGAAAATGGCAGAGCTGGGCTTTTTCGCGATTGCCTTCGACCCGTCCTATACCGGCGAGAGCGGCGGTGCGCCCCGCTATGTGGCATCGCCGGACATCAACACCGAGGATTTCTGCGCGGCGGTGGATTTCCTCTCCGTGCAGGAAAGCGTTGACCCGGAGCGCATCGGTATCATCGGCATCTGCGGTTGGGGCGGCATGGCAATCAATGCGGCGGCCATCGACACCCGCATCAAGGCCACCGCGGCTATGACCATGTACGATATGACCCGCGTGACCGCAAACGGCTACTTTGACGCCGAGGATTCCGAGCAGGCGCGCTTCGAAAAGCGGAAAGCGCTGAACGCGCAGCGCACCGAGGATTATAAAAACGACAGCTACGCGCTGGCGGGCGGCGTGGTCGATCCGCTGCCCGATGACGCGCCGCAGTTTGTGGCGGACTATTACGCCTACTACAAGACTCCGCGAGGCTACCATCCCCGCAGCCTGGGCTCCAACGGTGGCTGGAATGTGACGTCCTCGCTGTCGTTTTTGAATATGCCGATCTTGCAGTACGCCGGCGAGATCCGCTCCGCCGTGCTGCTGGTGCACGGCGAGAAGGCGCACTCCCGCTATTTCAGCGAAACCGCGTACGGCAAGCTGACCGGGGACAACAAGGAACTGCTCATTATCCCAGGTGCCAGCCACACCGACCTCTACGATCGGATGGACATCATTCCGTTTGGAAAGCTGAAAGCGTTCTTTGAGGAATATCTGAAATAAGGCGTGCCTTGATTTAATGGCAAGTCTCCAGCAACGATTCTTCTAAAGAGTGGGAGTAGCTGAAACGAGGCGATTGAATAACTCCATCTGTTTTGGTTAAAACAAAAAAATATGCTGTGCGCCTGCGGCATGAAGAAGGGAGATTCTTATGAATATCGTTGTATTGAGTGGTAGCCCGCGCAAGGGCGCCAATACCGACACCATGGTCGAGGCGTTTGCTGAGACCGCGCGCGAGGTCGGCCATACGGTCGAGGTCATCCGCGTTGCCGGCAAGAAGATCGCTGGTTGTCTGGGATGCCAGTACTGCTTTACCCATGAGGGCACCTGTGTGCAGAAGGATGACATGGCCAACGTGATTGAGCCGCTGAAAGGCGCCGACATGGTTGTCTTCGCTTCGCCTATCTACTGGTTCGATATCACCGCGCAGGAGAAGGCCGTTATCGACCGCCTGTACGCCTTCGGCGCTACGGGCTTCCCGTTCACCAAGACGGCCCTTTTGCTCGATAGCCACAGCGAGGGCGTCTATGATGCGGCGATCGCTATGTACAAGTCAGCCTGCGCGTACTGCAAGTGGGAGGACCAGGGCATTGTCACCATCAGCGGCATGACCGAGCGCGACAGCATGGCATCGTCGCCCAAGTTGGAAGAGGTGCGAGAGCTCGCTCGCAAACTCGCCTAAGGACAAGAAGAGCGCATGGTAATCGGTGTTGGCGGAAGTGTTTGCTCTCCTTATCAAGAGGAATGCTGATTGCCATGCGTTGATGCTTCCGCGGACAATTCCGGCGTGCTAAAACGCCTTCTCGTTCAAGAATTCCCTGAACGCGGGAATGTCAAAGCCAACGAGACCACGCCCGCGCTCTCCAATGACGCCGTCCTCCAGGAGGCGGCGCTTGTATTGGCTTGCATAGTTGCTGGCGACGCCCATACGCTTGGCAATTTCTGAGACCCTGCTGGGGCCAGAATCGGGCAGCATCGCGAGTAAAAACTCAATGTCTTTATCGGAAAGCTCCCGATAGGTCGTTTCGAGAATTCGATCGCGCAGCTCCATACGGGCAAGCAGAGAACCCTGCTGTACATCAGGTGCGCTGATTTTGGGCGAGTTCTCCGAAACATCCCATGTGCGATATCCGACGAGCTGCATCATATATGGGAATCCGTCGACGACCTTCACGGCATCCTCGAGTGCTTCTGGTGTGATTGAGCGTCCCCCTGCTTCAATGGTTTTACGAAATGCATTTGCAATCTCAACATCAGTGATTCGTCCCAGCTGATGGTACTGGGAGCGCCTGAGGAACGAGACGGAATCGTTACGCAGCAACGCCGATACTTTGTAGGGCAGTCCTGCCATGAGTAGGGCTACTTTTTTACCTTCGCGTACAAAGTGCTGGTAAACGGAGGCAAATTGAAGCATTTCTTCGAGATCGACTGTGACTTCATCGATGGTGATGAGAAGTCCGATGTCATGTTTTTCGAGTTGCTTAAAGATGCCATTCATGCGCGTGCGCCAGTTGCCCTGAGCCTCTTGAGCATATGTCCAATCGATGCCCACTGGGCCAATTTGAACACCGTTTATGCGCGCGTGAGGCTGTGAGAGGTAGCTATCTGCGGCTTCTTTGGTTCGCTCGATAATATCTTCGAGCATGCCTGGCATGGCGGAGACATTTGCGGCGATCCAGCCGTGTTCAAGCGCCGTTTCTGAAAGGAGCGAGAGAAGCGCCGTCTTGCCCGTTCCCCTTGCGCCAGTAAAAATGGTCGACAGGTTGGGATCTCCCGGGCCGTTGATAAAGCCACGGTTGATGTCACGCAGGATATGCTCGCGACCCGCTAGAAAGGGAGGGATGCTTCCGAACGTCGGGGTAAAGGGGTTCTTGCTGTACTCCATGGTAGCTCCTTTGCAAGTTTTGCTAATTTTTGCAAGTTTTGCTAACTTTTGCAAGTTTTGCTAACGACTGACCAAAGGGCATCGAAGCAGTGACGCTGACATTTTTTACGCAGAAAAATAAGCAGAAATCAATTTATCTGCGTTAAAAAATAGTTGAGAAGAAAAACGACGAGTCCCGGGCGCAATGCCGTTGCGTTCCGGGCCTCGTCGCTTTGCGAAGTATCTAACGATCTCGTTGCCGTGGTACCTAGTCAAACAGACTCGGCATGTCGTTTTCTTTCATGAGGGCGCCGGCGGAGGGGAGGCTCTGCGCAGTGAACTTCTCGGCCGAGACGCCGGCGCCAAGGATCTCCTCGGTCGTGCCAACGGTAGTGACCGAACGGCCCTTTTTGGCGGTAAATGCCTGGACGCCCTGCGTGTTGGTGGTCGTCTTGGTCTTGAGCAGCGACGTGTTGAAGTTCATCAGGCGGTAGTCGCTCGAGACCAGCGCGAGGTCGCGGTCTTCCTTGAGCACCTGTGCATACAGCAGTTTGCTACCGCCGTAGATGGCGTTTTTGAGGCGCTTGCGGTTGGTCTTGGTGACGTATCCAGAAAGTGCGACGCGCACCACGCGGCCGTTCTCAAAGACAAACAGCACGTCGGCCTTGTAGTCCTCGGGGTCGATGACCCAGATGACGCTCTCGTCGGGTTCCATCTCAAGATCGGTCGGCAGGTACGAGCCCAGCTGGGCCGACTTGGTGTCCTCAAACGCCGCAACCTTGCACTTGTACACCTGGCTCTTGTTGGTAAACACGAGCAGCTCGTGGGTGTTGGAGGACGGGAACTCGATAAAGGGTTTGTCGCCGTCCTTGTACTTGAGCGTGGTCGCCTTCTTGAGCACGCGGTCCGTCATCTTCTTAAGGTAGCCGTCGCGCGAGAGCATGATGGTGACCGGGTACTCCTCGACCTCGGGCTCCAAGCTTACCTCGATAACCTCATGGGGCTCGATCCTGCCCGTGCGGCGCGGTATCACATATTTCTTGTTGACCGCGGCCAGCTCGTCGCTGATGACCTTCTTGATGTTCTCCTCGCTGGAGAGGATCTCCTCAAGCTCGGCAATCTCACCCTCGAGCTTAGCGATGTCCTTGGTGCGGTTGAGGATGTACTCCTCGTTGATGTTGCGGAGCTTGAGCTCGGCAACAAACTCGGCCTGGGTCTCGTCGATGTCGAAACCCTTCATAAGGTTGGGCACGACCTCGGCTTCGAGCTTGGTGCCGCGGATGATGGCGATGGCCTTGTCGATGTCGAGCAAGATCGCCTCGAGGCCGTGCAGCAGGTGCAGGCGCTCGGACTTTTTTCCCAGGTCAAAGTTAATGCGGCGACGCGTGGACTCAATACGCCACTTGACCCACTCGTGCAGGATCTGGCGCACGCCCATAACACGGGGATAGCCGTCGACGAGCACGTTGAAGTTGCACGAGAACGAATCCTGCAGCGTGGTCGAGCGATAGAGCTTGGCCATGAGCTTGTCGGGGTCGACACCGCGCTTAAGGTCGATGGCGATGCGCAAGCCCGAGAGGTCGGTTTCGTCGCGGATGTCGGCGATCTCCTTGACCTTGCCCTCTTTGGAGAGCTTGACGATGCGCTCGATGATGACATCGGTCTTAGTGGTGTAGGGGATCTCGTAGACCTCGATGATGCGTTCTTCGGGAATCCAACGCCAACGGGAGCGGATCTGGAAGCTGCCAAGGCCGGTCTCGATAATCTTTTCCATCTCCTCGCGGCGGTAGATAATCTCGCCGCCGGTCGAGAAGTCGGGCATGGGCATATATTCGAGCAGGTCGCAGTCGGGATCCTGCAGGTAGTGCATCGTGGCGGTGCAGACCTCGTTGAGGTTGAAGCCGCAGATGTCGGACGCCATGGCGACGCCGATGCCCTTATTGGCCGAGACAAGGATGTTGGGGAATGTGGTGGGCAACAGACGCGGCTCCTTCATGGCGCCGTCGTAGCTGTCGACGAAGTCGACCGGGTCCTTGTCGATATCCTTGAAGATCTCGGCGCTGATGGGGGAGAGCTTGGCCTCGGTATAACGCGAGGCGGCGTAGCTCAGGTCGCCCGAATAGTACTTGCCAAAGTTGCCCTTCGACTCCACGAAGGGAGCGAGCAGAGCCTCGTTGCCGGTGGCCAGGCGCACCATCGTCTCGTAGATAGCGGCGTCGCCGTGCGGGTTGAGCTTCATGGTCTGGCCCACAATGTTGGCGCTCTTCTGGCGCTCGCCCTTGAGCAGACCCATCTTGTACATGGTGTAGAGCAGCTTGCGGTGCGAGGGCTTAAAGCCGTCGATCTCGGGGAACGCACGCGAGACGTTGACGCTCATGGCGTAGGGCATGTAGTTGACCTCGAGCGTCTGCGTGATCGGCTGGTCGGTGACCTCGGAGTGCAGGCCGATGACGTTCTCGGCGTTGACCTGCTTTTTCTTTGGCTGGTTCTTCGTCTTTTTCTTTGCCACGATATCCTCTTGAACTTCTTATGGGCCGTCGTTATCGATTTGCTGCTATTGCAGGTCCAGCTGGTCCAGATATTCCTTTCCGTGCTCGGAGATATGGCGCTTGCGGCCCGCCTCGTCGTTGCCCAGCAACAGGTTGAACATGGTCTCCATCTTGGTGACGTCCTCGGGCTCCACCTTAATCAGGCGGCGCGTCTCGGGGTTCATGGTGGTGAGCCACATCATGTCCGGGTCGTTCTCACCAAGACCCTTGGAGCGGTTGATGGAGCACTTTTGATCGCCGATCTCCTTAAGAATGCCGTTCTTCTCGAGCTCGGTGTAGGCAAAGTAGGTCTTTTCTTTGCAGTTGATCTCGTAGAGCGGCGACTCGGCGATATACACGTAACCCTCGTCGATAAGCGTGGGCACCAGGCGATAGAGCATGGTGAGCACGAGCGTGCGGATGTGATAGCCGTCGACGTCGGCGTCCGTACAGATGATGACCTTGTTCCAGTTGAGGTTGTCCAGGTCAAAGGCCCCCAGGTTCTTGATGCGCTTGTCCTTGATCTCCACGCCGCAGCCCAGCACGCGCATGAGGTCCATGATGATGTCGGACTTAAAGATGCGCGGATAGTCTTCCTTCAGGCAGTTGAGGATCTTACCGCGGACGGGCATAACGCCCTGGAATTCGGCATCGCGCGAGGTGCGAATGGCGCCCGCTGCCGAGTCGCCCTCTACGATGTAGATCTCGCGACGGTTCTTATCTTTGGAGCGGCAGTCGATGAACTTCTGCACGCGGTTGGCCATGTCGGTCTTCTGCTGCAGGTTGGTCTTGATGCTCTGGCGCGTCTTCTCGGCATTCTCGCGCGAGCGTTTGTTGATGAGCACCTGCTCCATGATCTTGTTGGCGGCGTCTTTGTTCTCGATTAAGTAGGTCGAGAGGCGTTCCTTAAAGAATGCCGTCATGGCCTGCTGGATAAAGCGGTTATTGATGGCCTTCTTGGTCTGGTTCTCGTAGGACGTCTGAGTGGAGAAGCAGTTGGTCACCAGCACCAGGCAGTCCTGGACGTCTTGCCATTTAATGCCGCTCTCGTTTTTGTTGTATTTGCCCTGTTGCTTAATGTAGGCATCGATGGCGCTGGTCAAAGCGCTACGAGCCGCTTTCTCGGGTGAGCCGCCGTTCTCGAGCCATGATGAGTTGTGGTAGTACTCCTGCATCATGAAGGTGCGCGAGAAGCACATGCACGCGGTGATCTTTACGTTGTAGTCGGGCAGGTCCTCGCGGTCGCGACCGCGGCGGTCGGCCTCGATAAAGAAGGGCTCGGTGAGGTAGTCGGTACCGACCTTCTCGAGCACGTAGTCCTCGATGCCCTTGGGGTAGCAGAAGTCCTCTTCGGAAAACTCGCCATCGTCGCCCTCAATGCGCAGGCGGAAGGTCACGTTGGCGTTGACCACGGCCTGGCGGCGCATGGTCTCGCGATACCAATCGTGGGGAATGCTGATCGAGGTAAAGACCTCAAGATCGGGACGCCACTTGATGGTGGTGCCGGTGCGGTCCTCGTCGCTGGGTTCAATCTCGAGTGCCTTCTTTTTGGCGCCGACGACCTTGCCCTTCTTAAAGTGCAGGGAGTACTTGTTGCCGTCGCGCCAAACCGTGACGTCCATGTACTCGGAGGCGTACTGGGTCGCGCACGAGCCTAGGCCGTTGGTACCGAGCGAGAAGTCGTAGTCGCCGCCCTGGTTGTTGTTGTATTTGCCGCCGGCGTAGAGCTCGCAGAAGACGAGCTCCCAGTTAAAGCGCTTCTCGGAAGGGTTCCAGTCGAGCGGGCAGCCGCGGCCATTGTCCTCTACCTGAATGGAGCCATCGCGAAAGGCGGTAAGGGTGATGAGCTTGCCGTAGCCCTGGCGCGCCTCGTCAACGGCGTTGGACAGGATCTCAAAGGCGGCATGCGCGCAGCCGTCGAGCCCGTCCGAGCCAAAGATGACGGCAGGGCGCAGGCGTACGCGTTCCTCGTCCTTGAGCTGGCGGATACTGTCGTTACCATAGTTTGCGGTGTTTTTTGCCATACTCGCTCTCTCGGTGCTCCTTTGCTGCGTTTAAGTCATATAGATAGTCAAGGTAGCATAGCCCAGCCCATAGGCGATTCCAACTAACACGAAATCCATCGAACGCGCGTTCGTTATCGGTATGGAAACTGACGGCTTATCAAATGATAGAATTGCCGCCACAAATGTTTTTATTAAGGGGCTCACAGTGACCGAGAAAGAGAAGATGGAGCGCGGGGAGTGGCATGATGCCAACTTTGACGAGGAACTCCTGGCAAAACGGGCGAGGGCAGAGGCGCTCTGCTATGACTTCAATATGGGAAAACCCGGAAGCGACGCGCAGCTTGACACCCTAAAAACCTTGCTCGATACCGATCTTCCGGCGGGGCTGACGGTCCTTTCGCCTGCCTACTTTGACTACGGGGACAAGACAACCTTTGGCGACGGCTGCTTTGTGAACCATGGCTGCTACTTTATGGACGGTGGTTCTATTACCTTTGGTGACAACGTGTTTATTGGGCCGTTTTGCGGCTTCTACACCGCTTCGCATCCCCTTGGAGCAAAAGAGCGCAACTTGGGTCTCGAGAGGGCTCTGCCCATTGTTGTTGGCGATAACTGCTGGTTTGGCGCGAACGTGTCCGTACTCCAGGGGGTTACCATCGGCAGCGGCTGCGTTATCGCTGCGGGAAGTGTTGTGACGGAAGACCTTCCGGACAACGTGATGGCGGCAGGCGTTCCCGCGGTCGTCAAGAAGATTATCGAACAATAACGGAGCTATTAAACGATGGGGCACGCATGGTTCCGGCAAATCCGGTTATTGGCGTGCGCGTTGGCCATGCCGTGGGCATCGCTTATGAGTAGCCATGTGCGAGGGCCCCGAAAGCCTCGTTGGCGTTGGTCATCTTTGAGATCTCAGCGCTGAGATAGGACGGCACTTCGCTTTCTAGGCGGGCGTTTGAGTATCTTCTTGATGCGGGCGAGTCCACGCTCCCTGCCGAAGTCCCACTTACTCGGTTCCTTCCGACTCGGTTCTGCCCGAGTAAGGTTGAATAGCGAATCGAAATTGTTATGTCCGCACGGCGATGACGAACATGGTTTTCATAATGACAGATATAGTTGACATCTTCTGATGAATGCAATATATTTCTGTCATGTTGCAACGGATATCTGTCCATTATTACGAAAGGAACTCCATGCCGGGCAAAAAGAACCTACGCATGAAGGCGGCGCGCGCGGCGGTTGGCCTTTCGCAAGCTGACTTGGCCGAGGCCGTGGGCGTCACCCGCGCCGCCAACGGCAACGAAGTCGTCGATCTGTACCTGTCGCATCCCGCCGGCAGCTTCGATGCGATCCTGATGGACATTATGATGCCGGGCATGGACGGCTATGAGGCAACCCGCACGATTCGTCTGAGCGAGAAGGTCGATGCAGCCGATATCCCCATCATCGCGCTCACCGCCAATGCCTTTGCCGAGGACGCCAAGGCGGCACACGATGCCGGCATGAACGCCCATCTGTCCAAACCGCTCGACTTTAACAAGCTCAAAAACATACTCGCCCGCATCAAGAAAAACGGATCCGTTTCGCTATAGTTTTTTGCAGCAACCACGCACGACCAGAAAGGAAGCCAACGATGTTTAGGCCCTTACGTCGAAAGAAACGCGCCATCACCGACGAGGAAGCGCGCGAACTGCTCGCCACCTGCAAGCGCGGCGTCTTTGCCGTCAACGGCGACGATGGCTACCCGTACGCCATTCCCGTCAACTACTTCTTTGACGCCGAGCACGACAAGATTTATTTCCATGGCGCCAAGGCTGGCCACAAGGTCGACGCACTCAAGCGCGATGACAAGGTCTGCTTTACCGTTTACGGCAACGAGTGGTACAAGGACGGTGACTGGGCTCCCTACGTTATGAGTACCGTAGTCTTTGGCCGTTGTCGCCTGGCGAATGACACCCCCGCGTTTATCGAGGATAAAGTTCGCCAGCTCGCGCTTAAGTACTACCCTTCTGCCGAAGAAGTCGAAGAGGAAATCGCCAAGGACATTAAGGGTGTCCAGCTCTACGAGATTTCGATTGAGCATCTTTGCGGTAAGCAGATTCAAGAAAAGTAAGCCTCAAGAACAGGCGTCACAAATGGCAATATGGCCCGGTTCCAACCCACCTTGGAACCGGGCCATATGCTTATGAAGCGTCGGCGGCAATGTGCGCTAGCGCCTCGACGAGCTCTTGCGAGCTCACAGGCTTGCTCAGGTGCGCGTCCATGCCCGCCTCGCGCGAAAGCCTGCGGTCGTCGGCAAAGGCGTTGGCGCTCACGGCGATAATCGGCGTGGTCGCGGCATCCTCGCGATCGAGCGCTCGAATCTGACGCGTGGCCTCAAGGCCATCGATGCCAGGCATCATGATGTCCATCAACACCACGTCGTACTCGTGCGGTGCGCTCGCGGCAAACGCCTCAACGGCAGACTCGCCATCCTTAGCATGCGTCACAACGGCACCGGCACGGCCGAGCGTAAACTGCGCGATCTCGGCATTCAGATCGTTATCCTCTACGAGCAAAACGCGCAAGCCCTGGAGCGCATCGCCATCGCCCGCATCCGCGCGAACTGCCTGAGGAATCTCGGAGCGTTTGCATTTCTCGAACGGCAGACGGATGGTAAACGTCGTCCCCTGCCCCAAGACGCTCGTAAAGCTCATGGTTCCGCCCATAAGCTCGACCAACTGTTTTGCGATAGGCGCGCCCAGGCCAGTCCCCGATGAGGCGCCTTCCACCTGTTGCTCCTCGCGGCAAAACGGCTCGTAGAGGTGCTGTTGGAACTCCTCGCTCATGCCAATACCGTTATCGGCGATCGTGTATTCATAGACGGGGACGCCATCCGCTGGCTCCACCTCGCGGCACACCAGGCGAACATAGCCGCCCTGGCGGTTGTACTTGACGGCATTGCCGGCAATATTGAGCAACAAGCGCTTGAGGTGCGTCACGCTCACCCGAGCATAGGGATGATTAAGCGTCTGTTGGTCGCAGATAATTGTGACCAGACGCTCCTCGGCCTGGCGCTCCAGAATATCGCACACCTCGCGATTGAGGGCCACCAAATTTGCGGGCACGAGTTCCAAGTCAATCTGCCCGCTCTCCAGGCGACTCATATCCAGGGCCTCGTTGGCAAGGTCGAGCAGCAGTCCCGACGCCGTCCAGATCTTTGAGCGGCACTCGGTCTGCTTTTGCAAATCGTCCGCATTGGCATCGCCAACCTCGACCATGCCGCGAATGCCGTTGATGGGCGTGCGCAGATCGTGGCTCATGCGACGCAGAAACTCTGTCTTTGCCGAGTTGGCAGACGAGGCCTCACGCGCCGCCTTTGCCAGCTTGTCGCCATAGTCGCGCTCCTGCTGCAGCAAGTCCGTCAAACGTCGACGATCAGCGCGGCGACGCACCGTCACAACAACGGCTATAACACCGCCGTAGAGCACCAGCACGCCGGCGGCAACAGCCGCGGCGACCTCAAAGTAGCGCTGCGCCGAGGCATAGGTATACACATAGAATTTGTGCGCTTTTCCAAATGTGCCCAAATACCACTCGCCGTCGGCGTTAACCAATCTGACCTTACCAGCCAGGCATCGATCCTTAATACCGTCGACAATGAAGACATCCGTCGCAGGCAGATCGAACACGCCCAATACGGTGGGTTCAACGGCATTGGTCGCAACGACCTTGCCGTCGCTTTCAATCACGATATTGCCGCTATCGATGGTTTCATAGCCTTCGAGCAAACTCTGCAGTTTGAGCGTATTGCTTGCAACCGCCTTCGCGCTCTGATGCCTTACCGCGATAACGATACCCTCGCCATCCCGCCGGGTCACGCAACCAATGTCTGCAACCGAATCATCCGAAAGCGTAATGCGGGCGGTATAGGACTTAAGCGGATGAGTTGCCACCTCCAGCACGGGCGCTTCCTTGAGATACGTAGCGAGCGACCCGTAGCCCACATCGCCCGTCGAGGACTCGGACACCAAATTGCCCGATGCATCCGTCACAATCAGCGCGCTCACGTTGAACTGGTCGGCGTATTGCTCCAGCATGGCGTTATCCACCGAACCGTCGCGCTCCATATCGCGAGCAGCCTCTCCGGCAATCTCCATAACGCGAATCAGGTTTTTGGTCGCATAGGCGCTGTTGAACGCGTCGTAGGAAAGGCTCTGCGTCGCCACGTAATCGACAACGTCGGCAAAGCGCTGCTCGGCCTGAGCTGTCGTGTAACCGTAGCTCATCATGCCGGCAACAACCGAGAGCGCTATCCCCAGCAAAGCGACAAGGAGCCATGCCCCTGTCGAACGATTGCCCCGCTCCTGAGCGGCGTGGTCGGGCGCATCGATCATGACAGGCCCTCCATATTCAAAAATGGCGAAGGGTCATCAAAGTACTTTGACACCAGACGTTCCATGGTGCCATCGGCAAGCATTTCTTGGTAGGCACGGGCGAGCTTAACGTCGATGCCGCGCGTATCGTTGATATCAAAAGCGGTGCCCAAACCGACCTCTAGCAGCGGCTCATCCAAAATGCGATACGTCACACCATAGTCTTTTTCGTAGGTGAGCAGCGAGGACTCATGCGCGGCGATGGCGTCGACCAGACCCTCGACGAGCGCCGGGTTCAGGTACGAGCGGTCCGAAAAGCAGTAGAGCTCTTTGATCTGCGGAACGTTTTCATTTGTACGATTGAGCAAAATGCCCTCGGGCTTGGTGGTGGACTGAACGGCCACGACCTTATCCTCAAGATCGGCAAGCGTGTAGATATCGCTCTGGGGATCGACCGCGACCACCTGGCGGCTCGCAAGGTACGGGCCGGCCCAACGATACTCGTTTTCGCGACCCGTCATGCTAAAGCTGCCCATGACACAATCGAGCTCGCCGCTCGCCAGCAGCTCTTTCTTCTTTTCCCAATCGATCAGCTGGTACTTTGGCTTGTAACCAATGTGGGCCAAAGCCTCGGTTAGTATCTCGACATCCAGGCCAACGATATCGCCGTACTCATCGGTATACACAAACGGTGGATAGAGGTCGCTGCCGACATTGAGCGTCTTGAGGTCGTCGTCTTTGGCCTGCGAGGCGTCCAGACCTTCTAATGCAGACGTCGAGGCTCTGTCATTCGACCCGGAACAGCCGGCTATCGCTACGACAAAGGCACACGCTACCGCAAGCGCGACAAACAACGATATGGACACCGAGCGGCGAGGTCTTTTCATCGAGCTCCAGAAGATCCTGTTTACAGACTGAAATGGTTAAAGATAATAGCAAACGAAACCACTCGAGCGTCCAATGGTTACAGACGTTTTACCATGCGGGGCCTTCCGGCCGACTTGGCAGAAGACCCCGCATGCAGCGCACGCTTACCGTGCATTAAAAACGTAGCGGTCCAGGCGGTCGCACGCCTCCCTTACGCGCGAAAGCGGCAGCGCCAGATTCACGCGAATGTGGCAGGGCCCGTGGAACGGGCGGCCGTCCTGATATCCCACGCCTACGCGCGCCCCCTCGTCGAGCAGCCACTGAATATCGCGGCCATGCTCGCGGCACCACTCGGTGCAGTCCAGAAACACCATGTACGTGCCCTGCGGACGCGAATAGGACACGCCCTCAAAATGCTCCTCCACGTAATCGCAGAAGTACTCGATGTTACCGGCAAGCACCTGGTTGAGCTCGTCCACCCACTCGTAGCCCTGCGGCTGGTAGGCACCGATAAGCGCATGCATGGAGAGGACGTTCATCTCGTTGTAGTGAGTCTTGTCGGACACGGCGCACACGCGGTCGCGCAGTGTCTCGTTGTAGATGATGTGGTAGCTGCCGACCAGGCCTGCCAGGTTGAACGTCTTGCTGGGCGCATAGAGGGCAACCGTGCGCATGCGGGCATCCTCGCTCACCGACTGCGTCGGGATGTGCTTGTGCCCCGGCAGGATGATATCGGACCAAATCTCGTCCGAGATCACCACGCAATCGTGCTGCCGATAGATGTCCATGGCGCGCTCGATCTCGTCACGCTCCCACACGCGGCCGCAGGGATTGTGCGGCGAGCAGAACACCGCAGCATGAATGTGGTTTTGGGCGAGCTTGTGCTCCATGTCCTCAAAGTCCATGCGCCACACGCCCTGGTCGTCGAGCTTAAGCGGGCTGTGGACAATGCGATAGCCCGCGGCCTCAATGGACTTGGTAAAGCCGATGTAGGTAGGGCTGTGGACCAGTACCGCATCGCCTGGCTGGACGTACGCGCGCAGCGTCGACACGACACCGCCCAGCACGCCGTTTTCGTAGCCGATATGCTCCGGCGCCAAGCCCTCGACGCCGTTGCGACGGCTCTGCCATTCGATGATGCAGTCGAAGTACTCGGGGCGCGGATCAAAGTAGCCAAACATGGGATGCTGAGCGCGCTGAATGATGTGCTCCTGGACCGTGGGCACCGTGGCAAAATTCATGTCGGCCACCCACATGGGAATGCGGTCGAAGCCCTCGTCGGGTGCGTTCGGAGCCATACCGGGGATCTCACCCCAAGAGTCAACGGCGATGGAGTCCATGCCGTGGCGGTCGATAAGCGAGCTAAAGTCGTATTTCATGCTGAGCTCCCATGCAAAGCGGACTATTTTGGTAGGCGTTATTGTCCACCAGTATGGGCGATTTTGACATGGGGTTTGGCGCTTAATTTGACGGGTTCAGACGAATGGCTGGTTAGTCTTGCGCGTCGTTGACGGCGACTACGGTTAGCTGGGTTTTATCGACCGTAAAAGATATGTCGAGCCCAGCATAAGCTAAGTGGTAAACGCGGTTTGGCTCGTGCTTGCTGCCCGCGCGGCGCGGATCTTGGCGAAGAACCTCAACCAAACCGGGGAGCTTTGCGGGCGGGACCATATCCTGCAGCACTTGCGGGAACTCAACATCGAGCTCTTGCCACGGAGCACCCTCAATCCAGCCGCCGGTCGCATCCGGGTGGCAGTCGGCAAACGGGATGTAGGGCTTGATATCGTAGATGGGCGTGCCGTCGCGCAGGTCGGCCCCCAGCACATGGATGATGGGGCCGTCGTCGGTAAGCTCCACGCGGTCGAGCTTAACGCAGGTGAGCCCGATGGGATTAGGGCGAAACGGACTGCGCGTGGCAAAGACACCCACGCGCTCGGCTCCGCCCAGACGCGGCGGGCGCGCGGTCTTCGACCACTTGACGTTGGTGCCAGACCTGTCCTGCGACTTGGCATCGGCAGCTATGTCGTTTGCCGTGCCGCCGGGCGTTCCGTTTTCGAAGCGCCACAACAGCCATAGGTGAGAGAAGGAGTCCAGGCCCTCAACCGCTGCATTGGAGGCAAATTCCGGCTCAAAGACGATGTGTCCCTGCAGATGAGGCGCCAAAAAGCTGTTGCGCGGAATGCCAAACTTCTGCGGCAGGTCGGTATGTATGTGTGCGATAGGTTCCATGCCGGTCATTGTACGGCATGGAGGTGTGGGGCGTTGCGCGCAATTCTTCGCCGCGGTTCCCCGTCGTGCAACCAACGGTTGCTTGGAAGGGCACCTGCTGCCGCGTATGCTTAAGCCATCAACCAGCAGAAAGGAGCCGCTATGGCCTTTGCAGAAAAGCTCATTGCTGTCCGTCGCGCCCATCACCTTACCCAGGAGCAGCTCGCCACCAAGCTCTTCGTCACACGCCAAGCCGTCAGCCGTTGGGAACGCGGCGAGGTCACACCGGGCATCGACATGATGAAACTCATTGCCGCCGTGACCGGCGAGCCGCTGCCCCACCTGCTCGAAATGCCCGAGCATTATTGCCAGAGCTGCGGTATGATACTCACGCCCGACGACTGCGGCACCGACGCCACGGGCGCCACGACCAACCATTACTGCAAGTGGTGCTACGACCACGGCAAGTACACCTACGACACCACCATGGAGGCGATGATTGAAGATTGTGCCCCGCGGCTGGCGCAAAACACCGGCATGTCGCTCGACGAAGCCGTCTCACTCATGGGAGCCGTGCTGCCACAACTGGAGCGCTGGCGCACCGTACAGGAAAACGAGGAGCGCTACGGCGCCGAAGCGCGGGCGCGCTATGGCAATGAGGCTATCGATGCAGCAAACGAAACGTTACTGGACATGGATCCTCAGACATGGAACGACATGAAGGAACTTGAACGCGCTATTCTGGGTCAGCTCTCGATTGCCATGAGTGACGGCGATGCGGACGGAAACGAGGCTCGCAAGCTTGTCGCGATGCATCGTCGTTGGATTGGTCTCAACTGGGGACGCGAACCCCAGGACGAAGCACACCTGGGCCTCGCCCACGGCTATCTTGCCGATCAGCGCTTTATCGACTACTACGACAAGCCCTGCGGCACCGGAGCCACGGCGTTTCTGGTACAGGCCATCGAGTCGTCGTTGACGCGCGCATAGACCGCGGCGGCTTTGGGTATTTCAATCAAAACCTCAACCGATTGGAGACCTATGGCTACTGATCATGAGCTCGAGCTGTACGTTATGACCGGCTGCCCGTATTGCATAAAGGTCAAGCACTTTTTGGCCGATAACGGCGTGACCATCCCTGAGCGCAACATCTCGACCGACCCCGATGCCGAGCAGACGCTCATCGCCGTCGGCGGAAAACGCCAGGTTCCCTGCCTGTTCATCGACGGCAAACCACTCTACGAATCGAACGACATCATCGCGTGGGCACAGGAGAACCTGCTCTAGTGCAACACAGCCATTGGGGACGTTCTTAAATGACTAGTCGTTAAAGAACGTCCCCAACGACCAACTAGCCGTGGAAGCGGGCTATGGGTGCAAGTGGCTGCTCGCGAAAGACGCGATCGACGGCGGCGCGGTATTCGTCGACCTTTTTAGTCTTACGTACGAGCTTGTGAACGGTAGCGGGATCGGCGAAGGCGCATTTGGCGTAGAACCACCACTCCTTCATGCGAAAGACCGCGTTGCCGCCAATCTCTTCTGCATAGGCCGCAAACAGCGTGTCGTGGAAGCGCTGCAGCTCAGCATCCGTGGCAGCAAGGCCGCCCTTGACCATGCGAGCCAGAGCGGGGTTCGCGAGCAACCCGCGTCCCAGCATCACGTGGCGCGTAGCAGGATAGGCCTCCACCAGCGCTTCCATATCCTCAAGATCAAAAATGTCGCCGTTGTATGCCACCGGAAACGGTGCCCGCTCCAACGTCTCGCCATAAAACTCTTTGCGCGGCGAGCCCGTATAGCGGTCCTTTTGCACGCGCGGGTGCACAATCAGCTCTGCCAGCGGCATGTGGCAATACAGATCGAGCACGCGCTCGTATTCGTCGTCGCTCTCCAGCCCCAGCCTGGTTTTTACCGACACCGGCAACGGCGAACGTTCGCACACATCGTTCAAGAACACCTCGAGCTCGTCGAGATTGCGCAAGAAACCCGAGCCCTTGCCCTTGGCGACAACTGTTCCCGAGGGGCAACCCAGGTTGAGATTGACCTCGCGATAGCCCATGTCGGCGAGCACCTGTGCCGCCCACACAAACTCGTCCACGTTCTTGGACATCAACTGAGGCACCACGTTAAGTCCCTGGTTATTGGCAGGATCGATCTCCTTAAACGCCTTGCCACCAAAACGGTTGCCAACCCGCGGCGGCGGCAAAAACGGCGTGTAATAACAATCGAGCGCACCGAAGCACTCCGCATGCACGCGACGGAACACATGCCCGGTAATCCCCTCCATAGGGGCAAGCGAAAGAATCATCTACTCTTCTCTCATATCAACGGATGTGACAAAGGAACCGCCCCCTTGTTACATGCATTATGCCTTGTGCTCCAGATGATTCACAAGGCAGAGGCAGCAGCTTGACGATAATCACCCTTGCATCCGGCGCCTCATACAACGAAGGCGAATGGTTTTCCGCGAAGTGAACGAGTGAAATCGGACCCTCGATGCATCGACACTTTTGGAAGGCCAATTCCTGCGGTTTTATCACTCAAATCCTGCGGTTTTAGCGTCGAAAAACGTGGGTGCTTCAGGGGTCCAAATTAGGTCGTTCACTTCTCGGGAAACCATTCACCTTCGATTTGCCGATGCCCACAAACAGCAAAGGGGACCGCCCCGTGGCGGTCCCCTTTGCTCGTTATTCGTCCCTCGGCAGCGGCTTTATGCTCCAAAAAATGACGCTCATAATCAAACGATCACCAGCAATGCGTTGTTGACCACTACGTTTGAGCAACAGACACCCTCCACTCATCTATACTCGAGAGCGTGTGCACATCGCCCCCGAAAAACGATGAGAGTCGAGGCCCCATGCAGCAGCTCACCGAACAAGAAAAGAAACGCATCCAGCGGTACTGCACATACCCCAAGATCGCAGCGACCGCACTCGTCATGTCGTTCGTGGCATGCCTGTTGATGTTGCCGCTCCAAATGATTAACGATATCGCGTTCCACCAAAAAGAATTCCAACCCGCGGGCATATATACCGCCATCGCACTCACCGTTATCGAACTCGCCATCTTTTGCTATTGCGCTCTTGCGCCGCGCTTTGGAATGCAGGGCAAACAGTGGAAGGAGCTGCAGAGCAGGCTCGCGGTAGCCCAGACCAACAAGGACCGTTCCGCGGAGGTCGCCGGCGTGCTTGCCACGCAAGCTGCCGGCCGCCTGCTCAAGAACAGCGATAACGATCTCGCGCGCAACCTGGGCGGTGCCGCCGAGGTTGCCAGCGCCGTAGGGGCAGTCGCCACGGCGGCAGACGTGCTAGCCGAGACCTCGAGCAATGCCGAGGCCATGGCAAACGCATACGGCGTGACGATCCCAAGCGTCAAGAAGCAGATCGTAGCTCTCGCGGTGTTGCCCGCCATTGTGCTGCTTGGCGTCTACATCCCGCAGTTTGTCCAGGGAAATAACGCGCTTCAGGCAAGAAAGGCTGCAGCCGCCGAGCAGCTCGCCATCGCGCAAGATGCCTTGGAGCCCGCGTGCGAACGCGTCGCAGCAGACGACCCATACGAGTCGTATCACGACTACGGCTACCGCATAATCGGCTATCTGCGCGATAATGACCTCGGCGCTCAAGCAGCCTATATCTACCTTTCTTTTGATGTAGACGGCACGCTCACGGACGTCGATTACGTCAGTCAGATCGACCCCGAGGCAAGCCTTGCAGACAATCTCGCCCGCGCCGAGCAGGATATCGCGACGCTCTGTGCCCCGCTCAATGGGCTGGACGTTTCCGTTGCCACACCGGGCCTCCTCACGCCATGCAGCCTGTCGGATGAATTTAAGCAGGCATTTTTAGCCGGTTCACTATATGAAGAAATCAGCATCAAGACGGAGGGCAAATCCATCAGGTCGTACTACGCCTTTGACACCGAGCCCAAAGAAGAGTTCGACGAATACACCCATCCGGAAATTAGGCTCATGCTCTCTGCAAAGAAGAACTAAAGGCTTACGCTCTAATTGCCGCTCGCGAACATCGTCTATATCTCGAGGTCTAATATTTTTCCATGAAGTGAACGACCGTTTTTTGACCCCCGGAACATCGACATTTTCTGACGCCAAAACCGCAGGATTTAACAATCAAAACCGCAGGAAACCGCCTTCAATAAGTGTTAGCGCTTCGGGAGTCCATTTTGACTCGTTCACTTCTCGGAAAAGTATTAGACCCCGATTTCGCAAGGGTCTCAATGTGACAAAGGAACAACCCTTTTGTCGCATTATTCGGAGCGCAGGGCTTCCACGGGATCCTTTTTGGATGCGCTACGGGCCGGCAGCAGGCCAGCGACAACCGTCAGCAGCACCGAAATTGCAATGAGCACCAGCGCATCCTGCACGGGCAAGCTCATCAGATTGGGTACCTGCTTGGCGGCAAGTGCCCAGGCATTAACCGGAAAGCTCACAGCCACCACGACGACGATGGCAAAGACGCCGGCGATGAGGCCTTCGATAAAGGTCTCGGCATTGAATACGTTGGCCACGTTGCGCTTTGACGCGCCGATCGCGCGCAGGATGCCAATCTCCTTTTTGCGTTCCAGCACGCTGATGTAGGTGATGATACCGATCATGATGGAGCTCACCACCAGGCTGATACTCACGAATGCGATGAGCACCAAGCTGATGGTGTTCACGATGTCGGTCACCGACCCCATGATGATGCCCATGTAGTCGGTGTACGAGATTGCCCGCTCGTCGTGGCCGGCGGCTTTGACCTGCTTGTTGTACGCATCGATATGGTCGAGCACGCGCTCCTTGGCCTCAAAGTCACGCGGGAAAATCTTGACCGAGATGGGGTCCGCCTCGTCCGCATAACCCAGTGTGGTCAGGTTGTTGTCATAGGTGAGCTTCGACGCCTTCGCATAGCTCATCATGAGCGAGCTCAGGTCCTCGGCGTCCATGTTGAAGTGAATGGCATTGGCAAAGGCGCTCGCATCCACGTGCATCGCGCTCGCCAGGTTGGCAAAACTCGAAGACATCTGCGTCGCCATCTGGTCCATGAGCCCCGCCGCGCCTGCTTTAAGCTGGGACGATACCGTCGACGCTATCTGCTCGCTGATCGCCTTCATCACCTGATCCATAGCCTGCTGCAGATACGGAGCCAGCTGCTTTTGCACATAGTCGGTCATCGCCCGCTGCAGACGCTCTGCCAGGGCATCGCCGCCGAGGGCCTTGAGCTGAGCCAGGTATTGCTGGGCTGCGGCATCATTCTCAAGATACGTCGAGAATGCGGCGGCGAGCTTTGACGCGTCCTTAAGATCTTCGGGCGACAGCGCCTTAAACTGATCAGACTGCAAAAAGCCCTCAAACAGCTGGTTGGCAAGCGTTCCCGCCTGCTGCATTTGCTCGGGCGTGAGTTCCAGACCGTCAAAGATACCCGAGAAATCTGGGGCCGGCGCTTTGGCCATGATGTCGCTGAAGTCGATGTCCTTCCCAACACCCGAAAGGTCGATATCCAACCCGGACAAGTCAATACCAGAAAGGTCCATACCGCCGCCTGCACCCGAGAGCGCAGACGTATCGAACGAGAACGCGCTCTTCAGCGCCGCCTCGTCAACGCTGAACATGCTGCCCAGATCCACGCCTTGCTTGGCCTCGCCCTGCAGTTCATCGAAAGACTTGCCCGTAAAGACATCCGTCTCGGGGTGGGCAAGCTGCTCCTGCACAATCTGCGAATCGGCGGCGCGCTCCATAAGCTGGCGAGTCAGCGCATGCGTGTAGGCAATGCCCGGGGACAACGCGCTCGCGTTGGCGGTCTCGTTGGGTCGCACCACGCCCACAATGTGCACGTCGATACCGTCGGCAACCTTGGCGGCCATAAAGTCGGTGTCGCCAGACATATCGGTCCATATGCCGGTCTCTTCGTTTTTGCGATACGCATCGGCCGGCGACAGCACCTTAAACGTCGTGGACAGCGCATCGTCGTAGGTAAATTCGGTGCCGGTCTCGGGCGTTTCGACCCCACCGTCAGCCGTCATAGCGCTGTTTACCAGATCGTTGAGCTCATTGATATCCAGCGCGCCGATGCTGTAGAGCGTGTAGTCGCCCACCGTGCCACGGCTCGAAAGCACCATCACGGCTTCGTTAGCAGACGTAGGCCAATGCCCCGCCACGACATCGTACTGGCTGTCGAGCAGGCTCTGGTCGTCGATCATCTCGTTAAAGACCGAGGTTCCCATGGATTCCATGCTCACCGTTGCCGCCGAGCTCGCGCCTCCGCTCATGGCCTCGGTCATGGCGTTGGGCACCAGCCGGACAGGCTTCTCATCGCCCTTGCCGGCACGATAGACAACCGGCGATACACCGTAGCCGTACTGAATGGCGTTGACCTCTTTGTCGATACCGTCGCCGCCGTCGTCAAGCCATGCCTTAAAGCTCGTCATGTCGTTGGACTTAACGCTCGCAAACATATCCTTTACGGCCGTGACCACGGGAATCTTATCGGTTTCGGCACTGTCGTCGGACGAATCCACGTTTTCAGGCGAGTCATCATCCGCAGCCCCCTGCCCACCCATCATGGACGACAGGTCGTAGTCCTGCTTGGAGATCGTAAGCGGGTAGCTCGAGAGCGTATCCTCCTCGACCTTTTTGATGTAGCCGTTTACGCCGTTGGACAGCGCCAGAATCGCAGCGATACCGATAATGCCAATCGAGCCCGCAAAGGCAGTCATGGCCGTGCGACCCTTCTTGGTCATGAGGTTTCGGGCAGAAAGCCCCAGCGCCGTCACAAAGCTCATCGAGGTTTTGCGCGTGGGCTTAGCCTCGCGACGCGCGGCCTTTACTACATCAAAGGGGTCGGAATCGTCGGTGATCTTGCCGTCCGCCAGGTTGACGATGCGCGTGGCGTACTGGTACGCCAGCTCAGGATTGTGCGTGACCATGATGACCAGACGGTCACGCGCAACGTCCTTGAGCAGATCCATGACCTGTACGGATGTCGTTGAATCCAAAGCGCCGGTCGGCTCGTCAGCCAGCACGATCTCGGGATCGTTGATCAGGGCGCGGGCGATGGCCACGCGCTGCATCTGCCCGCCCGAAAGCTGGCTCGGACGCTTGTTCACGTGCTCGCCCAGGCCAACTTTCTCCAACGCCTCGCGCGCACGCTGGCGGCGCTCGGCATGCCCCACGCCCGTGAGCGTGAGCGCCAGCTCCACGTTTTCCAAAATGGTCTGATGTGGAATGAGGTTATAGCTTTGGAACACAAAGCCGATGCGGTTGTTGCGGTAGGCATCCCAATCGCGATCGTGAAAGTCCTTGGTCGATATGCCGTCGATCAGCAAGTCACCAGAATCGAAATGATCGAGTCCACCGATAACGTTGAGCATCGTAGTTTTACCCGAGCCTGAGGGACCCAGAATGGCCACGAACTCGTTATCGCGAAAAGACAGGCTTACGCTGTCGAGCGCCACCTGCGTAAACGACTGCGTAACGTACCTTTTGCAAATGCCTTTGAGCTCCAACATGGACGGCAACCTCTCCCACGCGGGCGCACTTGCCCGCTCTCCCCCGCCGTTCGTATTCGACGCGTTTGTCCTACTCTATCCCCATTTTTCACCGACACCAGTGAGGAATGTAGGGAACCGCGCCAAAAAACGAACGGGACGGCGCCCAAAAAAGAGGCCCCAAGTGGGGCCTCTATATGGTGGAGATTATCTTGAAAGGTGGCAGACTACTTCGCACAGCGACACGCGATCCTCGCTATGCTTACGCGTTTTTTACTGCTCGCTATTCGCAATCGCCTGGTCGATAAGCTTGTCGAGTGCTGCGCGCTGCTCGGCGGAGCTAATGGCTCCCACGATTGGATCCCCTACGATGTTGCCGTTCTGATCGATGACATACGTCGTCGGGAACGAGAACAAATTTGACGTGAACTTACCGGCCTCGCTATCCGACTTGAACCAGATGTTCTTATATGTCACGCCCTTCTTGCTCAGCACGTCCTTGGCATCTGCGATCTCGCCCTTGTTGCCATCGAGCGTAAAGGAATTGACGCCCACGACCTGACCGCCCTTCTCGGCAAGTTCCTGATTCAGTTTCTCAAGATCGCCCAGCTCGCCCACGCACGGCTTGCAAGTGGTGAACCAGAAGTTCATGACGGTGACCTTGTTCTTAGAGAACAGCTCGTCGCTGCTCACGTCGTTGCCATCCAGGTCCTTGCCCGTAAAGCTGGGGAACTTCGTCGCCTCGCTCGAAGCATTGGCATCAGCCGTCATGCCAGCGGCCGAAGCGTCGACGCTCTCGCCTGCGCTCGGCGTGCTTCCACAGCCGGGGAACTCCTTCTCCAAACTCTCGAGCTTGTCCTCGATCTCCTTGATCTGCTGTGCACCGGCCTTGAGCGTCTTAAGCTCATCCGCCGTGAACTCATCCTTGGCGCCGTCGATGGTCTTGAGCAGGAAATCGCCGTAATTGCTGCCGTCCTCGATCATTGCCGAGTCTTTATTTGCCGCATTGAATACCTTTTCCCACAGCGCGTTATCACTCGAAAAGATCTCGTTCTCCTTCTGCATGAGCTTCGCATACAGCTCGGCGGCCTCGTCGGCATTGGCCGGCTTCTGCGCAGTGAGTTCTGCGATCTTAGGATCGGAGCTCGCAGATTCGCTCGCATTGCCGCCAGGTGCCGAGCACGCCACAAGACACAAGGCCAGCACCGGCACCATAAACAGGGCCGCAATCTTAGAAAGCTTCATAGTCATTCCTCCGTTTTGTCGAAGCTTGTTTACTTTTTATCGGCGGTCAAGGGGAGCTTTTCCGCCGACACATCCAGGCCATAGCGATAGCTGATGGCATCGACGGGACAGGCCCCGATGCACTTTCCGCACCGGATACATTCGGCATGATTGGGTGCGCGGACCACATCAACGTCCATCTGACAAACCCTTGAGCACTTGCCGCACGAGACACATTTGCATGCGTCAACCCGAATCCCCAGTAGGGACACCTTATTCATGAGCGCATAGAATGCGCCGAGTGGACAAATCCATTTGCAGAAGGGGCGGTAGAACAAAACGCTCAGCACTACCACGGCAATAAGAACGAAAAGTTTCCAAGTAAAGAGCTGCCCCAGCGCAGATCGAATGCCGGCATTGGCAATGGCCAGAGGAATGGCGCCCTCGAGCACTCCCTGCGGACAGATGTACTTACAAAAGAACGGGTCACCCATGCCCACGTCGTTAACCACCAAGACGGGCAGCAGCACCACGGCAAATAGCAGCACAACGTATTTGATATACGTAAGCGCCTTGAGCCTTTTTGTCGAAAGCTTTTTGCCGGGAATCTTATGAAGCAGCTCCTGCAGCCAGCCAAACGGGCACAGAAAGCCGCATACAAAGCGTCCCAGCAGCACGCCGAGCAAAATGAGCGTACCGGTAACATAGTAAGAAAAGTTGAACTTGGATGAACCTACCACCGACTGGAACGACCCGATGGGGCACGCACCCGATGCCGCGGGGCACGAATAGCAATTAAGTCCAGGTACGCAGACTGTTTTTCCCGCGCCCTGATAGATGCCGCCTTTGGCAAAGTTTGGCAGGTGAATGTTGGTGACCAGCGTCGTCGCCGCCTGAATGAATCCGCGAAATCGGGCCAAAACATGCGACGCAGTGTTTTCTCTTTTATCCAATTCCGATACACTCCAAGCACAGCCTAATCGCTTTGGCCAGCACGGCATCCGCCTCGCCACGCATAACACCAAAGCACACCATGGCAATTCCGACGATCAACAAAGCGACCTGTACCACGGGCTTTACCGCTTTGAACAACCTGACCACTCCTTTCGTTACGCGACCATTGGACCATATCGACTATAAAATCCGTGTTAAGCGCGATTTGGAATGTGCAAGGAGACTGTTATGCGTATTTTGATCGTCGAAGACGAGCGAGCGCTGTGCGATGCAATCGCGCGCAGCTTGCGAAACTTGGCGTACAGCGTCGACTGCTGCCACGACGGACAGGAGGCGCTCGACCTGCTGGGCGTCGAAGTCTTTGACCTCGTGGTACTCGACCTCAACCTTCCCCGTATCGATGGCATGGCCGTGCTCAGGGAACTTAGGAAAACCGACTGCGAGACCAAGGTACTGATTCTGTCCGCACGCGGCGAGGTCGCCGACAAGGTCGCCGGACTCGATGCCGGCGCCAACGATTACCTTACCAAGCCGTTTCATCTTGACGAGCTTGCGGCAAGGATCCGCAGCCTTACCCTCAGGCGCTTTGCACAAAGCGACATAGTATTAACCTGCGGAAAGCTCCGCTTTGACACCAAGGCGCGCATCGCTTCCGTGGACAGCGAGGCTTTATCTCTTACGCGCAAGGAAACGGGAATCTTGGAATACCTGATGCTTAATCAGGGGCGTCCGGTAAGTCAAGAGGAGCTTATCGAGCACGTTTGGGATAGCAGCGTGAACAGCTTTAGCAACGCAATCCGCGTTCACATCTCGTCACTCCGCAAAAAGCTACGCATCGCTTTGGGGTACGACCCGATTCGCAATCGGATTGGAGAGGGCTACGTTATGGAGGATAGCGAATGAAAAGGTTTTCGCTGCAATGGCGCATAACGATTATGACGGCACTGCTCACGTGTGCAGCATGCGTGCTGACAAACTGCCTGGTCGGCTATACGGGCATGCGCTACATGGATGCCATCGGCAGTGACATCTCGGCCCTTAGCGCAGCCGGCGTAGATGCACCTCAGGCGTTTGACCCAACGAAGGGGAGTCTCGATGACGAGGTCACGATCGTCGTAAACGACGCACAGGAGTCTTTTGGCACGACAGCCTGGTACATCACGGCTGGAGTCACACTCCTTGGCGGCGCGCTGGCATACTTTGTGAGCGGCTGTGCGCTCAAACCGCTACGGGATTTTGCAGCCCAGGTTGAGCGTGTGCAGCCTGACAACCTAAGCGAAATCAGACTCAGTGAAGATGTGCCCGCCGAGCTACAACAATGCAGCGCCTCTTTCAACGACATGATCGCCCGTCTTGGCGAAGGGTTCTCTGCACAGCGTCAGTTTACCGGCAACGCCGCACACGAGCTGCGCACCCCGCTCGCCCTTATGCAAGCACAGATTGAACTATTCATCTCCGAGCACTCCGGTCTGCAACCCGAAACAGCCGAGCTGCTCGGCCTGCTACAAGAACAAACCGAGCGCATGTCTCGAATGACCAAGGTATTGCTCGAGATGAGTGAGCTCCGCAGCGTTCCTTGCGAGGACGATGTTGAACTTGGTCCCTTGTCCGAAGAGGTCCTCACCGACCTTGCGCCACTTGCCGAAAATAAGGGCATAGCCCTCAATTGTGCTGGAGACGCTTTAGTAATCGGAAGTGATACGCTCCTCTACCGGCTGGTGTTTAATCTGGTCGAAAACGCCATCCGTTACAGCCGCTCCGGCTCGACTGTCAACGTCTCCATCTGCGACAACGACAGCCACGTGATCCTGCGAGTCAAAGATGGGGGCCCGGGAATACCCAAGCAGTACCGAGAGAGCATCTTCCAGCCGTTCTTTCGTCTAGACAAATCCCGCAGCAGGGCATATGGCGGCGCAGGGCTCGGACTAGCGCTCGTTTGGGAGATTGCAGCGCTTCACGGTGGCACGGTAGAGGTCGAAGAAAGTTCCGAGAACGGGACCGTGATGCTCGTGACCCTCTCAAAGGGGGCCACCACGTGATCCGACTGTCCAGGAGTCCCACTCGACATTGTGAAACGCGTCCCAGAACTTGGACATGAGAAATGGGAGACAGTTCGCATCTATGCCGAGGACGAAGTCCTGGCGGGGATTCAGGATGCGCAGAGAAGCTGGGCGACGCAAACAAGACTCCTCGACTCGAGCATGGAGATGAATCCGTCTATCAGTCTCATCGCATACTCAGAGGAGGATGCCAGATATAGATCCCATTGGGTAAAGTCGCCGTTCATAAAGGGAATCACTGCATTGCGCTCGGCGACTCTCAAGGCACTCAGGCTTTGTTCTATTTTCTCAGCTTCTTGTTTGAACTGTTCGCTATCCAAAATGCCCCCAAATGCCGGCTTCTCAACAAATCAAAAAAGCAAGAGAGACAGAGATTAGGTTCATGCTCCACTGAACCCGCGCTTCCAGTCGAGGTACTCCTCCTCGAAGATCTCCCCGGAGTCCCGTCTCTCGCGCCCCTCACGGATCTGTCCATATCAGTGTAGCCAATCCAAGCACAGCCCCACCGCACGGCCCAGTCGCTTCCGGTCCTGCGTGGCCCCGCGAAGGCGGAAGGGCGTGGCTGCGGGCGGCGCGTTCCTTTCTCCTCGTACTATTTTGGGCATGCGTCACGCCCCCCGCGCGGCGCCGAGAGCGAATCGGCGCAGGCTTGGGGCCAGTTGCGCAGAGGTTGAGGTTCGGGTTTCGCCGGCTTACGCAGCTTGGCGGGCAGAGCGCCCGGGCTCGCTGCGCCTAGGACGCGGCGGGATCCGCGACGTCGGAGGTGTCGATCTCGCCCAGATTGGCGAGCTGGCTGATGAACGGGATACTCTCGTATTCGTCCACCTCGACGCCGCCGAGTACGATGGTGCTGTCGCGCGTGTCGATTTGGGTTGTGAACACGGCCGGGTCGAAACCCGAAGCGATAAAGCCAATGCCCGCGAGGACAACGCCCGCGGCAACGAGCCCGCCCGCCACGGCGAGGTAGATTTTCTTCGCGCTGGTCATGGTACTCACTCCTTTCTACGCCGCGAGATACGCGGCAGCGCCGCCCTTCTCGCCCTTACCCTTCCAGAAGGGCGAGGCGGCCTTCCTCGCCCAGAGCGCCGAGAGGCGCGCAATTTGTTTTGAGGCGGCCCAAGCGCCAGCACCAACGAAGAGCGCCACGCCGACGAGGCCGAGCCCCACGCCCGCCGAGGCGAGGGCGTACGGGAAGTGGCCGATGGTGACGCCGCTTACGGCAAGCAGGAGCTCAACTACGCCCACGCTCCCGAGTGCCGCCGCGACGATCCACACGCAGAGCGCCAGCACCCAGATGCAGATATAGACCGTGACGGCCACGGCGGCGAAGGCGGCGAGCAGCGGCACCCACACCGGGGAGCCCACGATGGTCAGCACCCACAGCAGCGTGGTGCTGCGCCGGCGCGTCCTCGCGATCGCGCGCGGCACGGCGGGCAGGTCGTCGAGCGTGGCCTCCGCCACCTCGCCGGGCGTGCCCATGGCGGCCACGGCCTCCTCCTCGCTCATACCGTCCTCCATGCGGTCGGCGATGGCCTCCGCATAGAACGCCTTGGTCTCCTCCACCTGCTCGGCCGGCAGGCAGGCGAGCAGCTCGCCCAACCGGCCCAGAAACTCATCGCGCGTCATGGTGCGCCCCCTCAACGTATGCGTAAATCTCCCGTACGGACGGCCACTCGGCCAGGAACTCCTCGATGCGTGCTCGCCCGTCGTCCGTGATGCGGTAGTACCGGCGCAGCCGCCCGTTGTGCTCGGCGGAGCGCGCCGTGATGCACCCGGCCTTCTCCAGGCGCTTGAGCAGCGGGTAGAGCGTCGACTCCGTGAGCCCCATGCTCGCCGGTACGTCCTTCACGATCTGGTAGCCGTAGGACTCCTCGCCGGAGACGGCCGCGAGCACGCAGGCCTCCAGGAAACCGCGCTTCATCTGTGCCTCCATCCGCACACCTCCTCTCGTCATATACTATGTTATACACACTATACGATGCAAGGTATTAGACGTCAACTCTCATCGCGAAGATTCTCCGGCCCCTGCGCGCTGCGAACGTGATGTCACGGGGCGGTTGGCATTATGCATGAAACGTCAAGTAACGCTCTTTTGATCCACTTCCACTCGGTCCCATATGCCTTGTACAACGCCCCCCCTTCGACCTCGGGTTCAAGAGAGCCGCTGGGCTGGACGTGCCGGACGGTAAGGTCCTGGACGCCATGGTGGACTTCTCCGATGCCATGGGGGTCATGGGTCTACGCCGATGGAGGCCCACACACGCGGCAGGGCTCGCCCGTCACCGCTGGTCGCCGGACGGTCCCCACGCCTCGCTCGCCAACGCGCAGGCGACAGCAGCAGTCCAGCGCTGGCTGGAGACGCCGGAATGCCCAGAAGATGCGTTTCCCATCGCTGCGGCAGAGCTTTTTGTAGGGGCGGCAATTTTTCCTAATGTCGAGGTCAGCTAGGCTTCAGTAGCCACCTTGGGAGCATCGCCAATAGACTCTTCCTTTATACGTTCGGCATAATCGTAGGCGATACCCACAAATTCCGGTCCCGAGCAACAGGAGTACAATTGCTGCATTGTTGCCAGCTGTTGGGAGATGGAAAATGGACTGCGATGGCTACCCATGCGTTCCCATGCCGTTGATGTGCACTGCCTTTGTGCCGGGGCAGATTGACGCTGCGGTTGCAGGCATTTCCGACCCCGATTCACGCACCATCGCCACGGCAGAAGCGCTGTACTTTCGCGGACAGGCCGCCCTCGCTGCCAAGACGGCGCGCCCCTATCTTGACGCCACCGATTCCGCACTGCGCTATTCCGCATGCTTTATCTGCGGATACGCCAGCCTGTCGCTCAACCGTATCGCCGATGCCCGCCGGCGCCTTGCGGGCATCGGCGATACGCCACCTGACGAGGAACCGTCTGCCGTCCACGCCATGCACATCCTGTTTGCCTCCGCCGCGAGCGTCCTGCTGCACTTGCCTTCCCCGTATTCTGCCGAAGAGTTTTATCCGCTTGCGGCGCATCTGCCCGAAGGCCTGCGCCTGTTCGCCAGCTACGTGATGGCGCACGCCTTGTATCTGCGCGGCGAATACGGCCGCAGCCTGGGTATGGCGGAAAATGCCCTGATCATGAAACAGGGGAGCTATCCCATCTCGGAGCTGTTTCTGCACTTGGCAGCTTCCATGGCATGCATGAGCCTCAAGGACATCGACGCCGCAAAAACGCACTTCGGAGCTGCTTGGGACATTGCGCGTCCCGACGGCCTTATCGAGCTCATTGGCGAGCACCACGGCCTTTTACAGGGGCTCATCGAAGCGTGCCTAAAAACGCAATACCCTGACGACTTCGCGCGCATCATCGAGATCACGTACCGCTTCAGCTACGGCTGGCGGCGCATCCACAACCCCGATTCGGGCGAGGACGTGGCCGACGATCTAACGACCAGGGAGTTCACCATGGCCATGCTCGCCTGCCGTGGGTGGACCAACGCCGAAATCGCACGCCATATGGGTGTGTCGCCGGGCACCGTCAAAAACCGCCTATCCGGCGTATACGCAAAGCTTGGCATCGGCACACGCGCCGAGCTGGTCACGCATATGTTACGTTAGCGACCGGACTGCCAAGCGCATCGAACGCGTTCCGGAACCCGGCGCTTCGCTCGATCAATTTGGACATTTTGACCCTTGAACGGCACTACCGCCACGGGGCACCTTCTCGCAAAATTGGATTATTTCCTCCGATGTTTGCGGGATGGGAGCCAAAGATGCTTGATCGCCGTTCGTTACTTGTTGCCGGAGCGTCCTCGCTAGCGAGCATTATGTTGCCTCGCGTGCCGGGAAGCGCAAACGCCTTCATATTGCCGTTCGCGCCCACCGAAGCCCATGCCGACGAAAAAGACCCCTTCAGGGTGCTCGTTCTCTCGCGCACCATGTTCGGTGTGGTCGTGGTCGACGTCGCCAACAAGAATACGCCCATCACGGGTGCCCAGGTCACACTCACATCGCGCTATGCCGCAGGCAAGCAGCTCACTGCCACTACCGATGACGAAGGCACGGCCATCTTTGAGGTCGCCCCTCTTTCGGAAGGCTACGTGGACGAGGCAACGCTTCTCGACGCGTACGACTTTAACGGCGGCATCTCCATTAGCATGGCGGGCTACCGTGATGTCGAGATTCCCCTTGCGCGTATCCAGGGCGGCACCGCCATAACCGCACCCACGCGTCCGCTTTCCGACGGCGAGCCGTACTTCCGCCAGCTCACATTCGACGAATGGGACATCCAGTACGCTGAAGCCACGTTCATGGCATTGCCAGCGGACGAAGCAGCAAACGATCAGCCCGACACGCACGCTTTTACCGTGCAGGCCCATCTGCCGCAGGGCGGGCAGGCAACGTTGCATATCAATAAAGTGATGCCCGCTGCGGGCAGCTCATCCGAAACCGTCACGCAGATTGGCCAAGTCAAGGCCAGCGCATCGGGCGCGGATAATCTGGCGACGTTCACACTCGAAGACAAGTTCCTCGATGCAGCTTCGGGCCTTCTGGAAGAAGGGTGCAAGCTGCGCTTCGTCCTCGACTATCAGGGCAAAACCTACACTCTCTCCTCCCCCTTGGCCGTTGTCACCGCGCCGGCCGCAAAGGCGGAATCGGGCTCGACCACCATCATTCCCACCACCATGGACCAAGAGATCACTCCGTTTGATTTCCCCGCATCGTTTCCCGGCATCGGTGGTAATAAGTTCACGTGTTGGATGCCCTCGTTCCCCATTTTGTTCGATTTCTCGTTTGCCGGATACGTGCTGTTCGGCGGAGGATACAAACCAGCCAGCTATATGAACGATTCAGGCAATCCGGATCCGGAGTACTGGAAGAAATCGCCGCGTGAGTCGGGCGCCAAGCAGGCAAACCGCTACCTCGACGAGATGGAGGGGAAGTGGAATCAGTACAAAAGTATGAGTGCCGGTTCGGGCACCGATCCAAGAAACACCAAGCTCCTTCGTCACCATTGCACGCCGCTGTTCACGATGGATATCGCCACACAGCTGTACGGCTCGCTCGCCTACGATTGGGTGGGCAAAACCTGGGGTAACAACAACGACCCCGCATACGGCAATATTAAGGCCCTCTTCCAGGTAAGAACCGACCTCAATTGGACCGAGCAGTTTACCCTAGGACCGGTGCCGTTTTTCCTAAACGTCAACCCCTGGGTGCTGGCAAAACTGGCGCTCGCCGTGGGCGCCCACACGCACGGTAGCGGCGCGGCGTTTTTCAAAAACATATCGCTCGACTATTCAAACACCTCAGGCTCGTTCACCATCCAGATCGGGCTTGCCGTCACCTTTGGCGCCGGCGTTGCAGGCGTCGCTTCGTCCGCCGTGCGCGGCGCCGCATCCCTCACGCTGTTCATTGGGTACGAGAAGGCTGATGGACACCAGCTTCCGCGACTGCGCGTAGGTGCAGACGTCGATGTCGATGTGATACTCCAGTTCGTGATGTTCAAGTGGACCACCAAGGCTTGGTCGGGGTCGTGGCCCACACTCCTCGATTCGTGGAATATGTCGGTGAACAACGGCGACCAGTATGTACTCCAGCGCTCTGAGCTCGCATTGGGTGGAGATACGCCCTATACACTAGATGCCTGCTTCGGCTCAGCCGGCAACGCCGAGGCGGGCGGCGTTCCGCAATTTATCGCATCGGCCACCATTGTCACCAACGCCGAGCTGCTCGCGCGCGCCGAGGTTAAAGCCACCGCTGTAAACGTCGCGCCTGTCGTGCGCGATTGGGATCAAGCGGTCACGTGCATTGAGCTCGAGGCGAATGCAGAAAGCGACGACACGAGACAGATCGAGCACTTCGTCCACGCACTGATGGAAAACGACGAAAACGCTGCGCCGATGTATGAGTACACCTACATCGGCCAGGCAACGAACGCCGTTGCGGACCCCAACGCCAATTCTGCCGGCGTATCGGAGGACGAGCGTGGCGGCATCAAACCCTCGAGCGACAACGTGCTGTTTGCCGGCGTGCTCAGCGAAGCCCACATGAAGCTAACGATGATTGCCGGCGTGGAGTGCCTATTCCGTATCGCCTCGGTGCGCTACGGCGAAAATGGTCGTTCGCGACTGGTGGTACATACAAAGACGAACGGCACGTGGTCCGCTCCCGCGCCCGTGGACTTCCCCCTTGGGTTTGGCGAGAACGACGTGGAGCGCGACGGCATATACGATTACGACTTCGACGTGGTGGAATATACGGACGGAAGAGGAAACCAGGACGCCTACGTGCTGCTGGTCTCGGGCGAGCGCCCCGCCGGCGACAACACCCATTTCGATACGGCGAGCACATCCGGCATACTATCCGTTGTGCGCCTGTGCATAAGCAACGACGGAGCCCGCGTGATATCGCACACGTCGTGGCGCAGCATCTCGCGCGGCCGCCTTCAGGAGGATGGCTACCATTGCCTGCAGTGCCCACGCATCACGGTGGGCAAGACGCTGGTCGACGGGCGCCTGTCGGGCGCTTACCTCCACCGCCGCGGAACCACCGCAGAGAAGGCGCTCGGCAGCGAGGCCGAGGTTGCACTGGAATGCTTTACCCTGTGGTCGGATGATTTGGGCGACAGTCTCACGTTCCGTCAGGTCCTCCGCTTTCCGCAGGCACCGTCGAGCATCGAGCTCGGCATGCCCGAGAATATCAACGGCAAAATGGTGGTGCCCGTTGCATACGAGACTGCAAGCGGTTGTGGCTGTGCATCGTACGCCGTGATCGGCCAGTCCATCGCGGGTTGGGGCGTTATGTCGCCAGATGCCACAGTACCCCACGCGGTGCCGTGGCCGCAGCACACGGGCTTTTTGGCAACCGTCAACGAGCAACTGCAGCATATTACTTGGACGCGAGGCGCATCGGCATTTGCAACGCAGCCCGTGGGCGCCGCAGACTGTGGCCCGGCATCGTTTAGCGTAAGCAACAACGGCAGGTGCGTGCTCTATGTAGAGAACACCGATGGCAAGGTGGGACAAACCTACGACGAAGAAGGCAACCCGGCAGCAGTGATGGGCAAGCACTTCCGCATCTTCGCCAGCACCTTGGCAGGCGATCTGTTCACGGAGCCGTTCGTGATGTGTGAGCTGGACCATCCCGTCGATCAGATAACGACATTTTTGACGTCGGGCGGCATGCTCTCCGCGCTCGCCACGCACATTGTGAGTGCCGAGCAGAGCAAGGCAGAGCTGCACGGCATCGAAGTGCCCTTGGTGGCGTGTGCCACTCCGACGGGCGCGGTCGCCACCTCGGGCGCGGTGGTGCCCGGAGCAGCAGGCGAATCCTTCATGGTCACGGTGCGAAACGACGGTAACACCTTGCTGACCGCCGGCACGATCGATCTGTACCGAGAGGGCTCCAGCCAGCCGTTCTCCAGCGCATCCATCGGGTTCGGAGCGAATACACGCATGGCATCGATCTACGATCCGGAGCTCGCCGAGGATGCTTCGGCCAACGACATGGTACACGTGAAGTACGCGCTCGAGACGCTGGGCGCACGTTTTGCGACGCACCCGCTGGTTGCTGACAATGGCAACGCCGTACTGACACCAGGCTGCACGGCACAGTTCCGCATGAGCTTCGCCATTCCCGAGAGTTGGAGCGACGAAGTGGGCAAACGCGTAACGCTGTATGCGAAGGCACGTAATCTGGTGGCGCTCGATCCCGTAACGCTCGAGGAAATTCGACCGGGCGCAAACTCGGCGCTGGGTGCCGTACTGCACGAGCTTCATGTGCCCGACGCGGCATGCGAACGCTCAGAAGTTCAGGTCGGCGTATGCGACAGCGCGGATACGACAGGACTTCACGACGCCCCGATGACAGCAGACGGCGATGGCGGCTCGAGTGGCGGTGGCTCCGGCGGAAGCAGCTCCGGTAGCGGCAGTGGCTCTGGCAGCGGCAAGGATCACGGCAATAACAAGCACCCCGGAAAAGCGGGCGCGCTTGCGGGCACGGGCGATGCCAGCGCTCCCCTTACGGCAGCCGCTGCAGCACTCGCCGCGGCAGGCGCCGGCCTCGTCGCCTACAGCGCCCGCCGCACGGCACTCGAAAAAGACACCGCCGATGAGGTCAATTCGGATAAGCCTCGCTAGCTCCTAGTTGCTTTTACGAGAGACGCCGACTCGGCTCATCGAACATCAAATGGGCTGGTTCTGGATACCCAGAGCCGGCCCATTACGCATTAGATGTCGTCAGAGGAGTCGAGTTCTGCCTCGAGCTTGGCACGGCGTCTTTTCGCCGTGAAAAACGTTGCGCACAGGGCAGCAAACGTGGCCGCGAAAATCGTCGCACCGCAGAACACGCCCGTGGCCAGGTTCGCCAACCAAAAGACGCTTTCGAGCGGTACGATCTGCGCCTCAGCGATACAGCGCATTGCGGCAATAACAAGCGCGAACGCGGCGCCGCTAAGACCGCTGACAAGCAGGAAATATCCAACAGGAAGATGCTCGGTTTGCCCAAAACGATTGGTATCGACATAGCCCTTCCGCGTTTGCAGTCCTGCGCAAATCAACATCACGAGAACGAGCCACAAATACATGGCTGCCTCGAACGGCGTTGCAAAGCCATGCGGCATTTCACTGGCGTCGCTGTGAACCCACGCAACCTGTCGAGCTATGAACTGGTAGAAAAAGATCATCAACATGCCAAACGAAAGCAGCACGAAACCAATCTTGTAGATCTTCGCGCTCTCAGCCTCCAGGCGCTCATCCTTTGGGCCGGCATATTCACACCACTTTTGCACGAGTTTTAAATCTTCAAATTTCATAACGAACTCCTAAAGAGCGTCAGGGTCGACGTCGCTCTCGTCCTCCCAAAACAAGTCGTTCAACGTAACGCGTAGCGCTTTACAGATTGCCACGCACAAATTGAGCGTGGGGTTGTAGCCGCCCGCTTCGATCAGGCCGATGGTCTGGCGCGTGACCACGATGCCCTCGGATTCTAGCAGCGCCTGGGCAATCTCGGCATTCAATTCGTTGTCTTCGGCGAGCAGCACGTTCATGTCGGCGAGCGAGCAGTCGGGCACACTCTCAACCGTATTCGCCCGCGCCTGGGGATTCTCGTCGATATCGAGCGGAATCTCCACGTAGAACGAGGTGCCCACATGGAGCTCACTGGTGACTTCGATGGTGCCGCCCATCAGCTCAATAAGCGACTTGACGATTGGCATGCCCATGCCGGTTCCTTGGAACTTGCTGCGCGCATCGTCACCTTCTTGGGCAAACGGCTCATAGATATGCTTTAAAAACTTGGGAGTCATACCAATGCCGGTATCCGAAACGCTAAAGCAAAAGAGCGCGCGCCCGTTATCGAGTGGCTTGGTATTTGAGCTAAAGGTGACGGAGCCGCCGTGCTTGTTGTACTTAATGCTGTTGTCTAACAGGTTGATCATGATCTGTCGGATATGGGTGGGACTGCCGATCATGTATGGCCCCGTGGCGTACGGCAGACTATTGTCCTGCATTGTGATGCCGTTACTGGACGCGCGGAGCTTGCACAGCACCAGTGTATCGTCACAGAGCTCTTTGAGGTTAAAAGGCGTATGCTCCAGTGTTAGCTTGCGGTCTTCGATTTTGCCCATCTCGAGGATGTCGTTGATCAGCGAGAGCAGGTGATTGGCGGCAACGCGCGCCTTGGCACGGCTCTCGCGGGCGACCTGGATATCGCCTTCCTTCAATTCCTCGATCTCGATAAGGCCCAGGATACCGTTGAGCGGCGTTCGGATGTCGTGGCTCATGCGCGTGAGGAATGCCGTCTTAGCGGCGTTGGCAGCGTCGGCTTTTTTGCGCTCGGTTCGAGCGCGCACGAGCGCCCAGATGAGCAGGACGATGCCGACCGACAACATACCGATGAGGGTAGCTGCAATGGCGGTGCGGTTGCGATAAAGGAATTGAAGTGTGTTGGATTCCTGGGTCGTGTACGACGTGGAGGAGAAATTGCTTGCGGAGAGCGATTCTCCGGCATTGATGATGCCCTTGTTGATGATTCCCAACAGCTCGGGTTTTCCGCGCGAAATCCAGCACGAGAGCTCACAGGTGTCAGGGAGCTCGGCCGTCTCGCAGTCCTCGAGATCGTAACGGTCACCGATGGTTTTTACGCGTGAACTGGGAGCGACGATGCAGTGCACCGTTCCCTTCCTGAGGGCGTCGAACGCTTCATCGTCGGATTGGTATTCGGTTACGGTCGCTGTGGGGAACAGACTTTCAAGTGCATTTTTGTTGACAAACGACGATTTGGTACAGGCGATGTTCTGAAGGTCTTTGTTCAGGTTGCTGCCGGTGTGGATGGCGGTGAGGGACATGGTCCCCAACGATATCGACTGCACAACGCCTGTTTGCTCGGCAAACCAGTAATCTCGGTATACCGGTAGCGCAACGTCTATGCTTCCCTTTGACAGGGCCTTTGACATCATCTTGTAGCTATCAAAGGCGACGGTTTTGACCGTAATGCCAAATTTATCGTGCAGCGTCGTCGCAAGCGATGCGAGCGAACCTTCCATTTCGCCGTCTTCGTCTTCGTTACAGTAGGGGAGTTTGCCCGTAATGTAGCCGAGCGTGATGGTGTTGTCATTTGCTTTGAGCCAGGAACGTTCGGGGCTGTTGAGCGATGATGAACCGCTGTTTTGGGCCGAGTAGTTAGATTTGACTTCGTCGATATAGCGTGGGTTGACGCGGGCGATTGCCGACATGGCGGCATTGATGTCGTCCATCAGGTCGGAGCGGCTTTTGGGGACGGCAAAATAGTAGTCGCTCGAACCAATGTAGAACATGGGGGAGGCGCTGGGCGACGAGGCCGTGTCGTTCATGATGATGGCATCGACCTCGTTGTTTGCGAGCGCGTCAAAGAGGGCACCGCCAGTGTCGATTTCTTTATAGGTGCAGGTAATGCCTTCGTTGGCGAGCCACTGCTGGCCAACGAAGGTTTGCATAACGCCGGGGTTGCAGCCGATGGTAAGGCCTTGGAGCGCTTGGGTGTCACCCTTGGCCAGATCGTCTCGATCGGGCTTGGCGTAGATGAAGTAGCGCTCGGTGCCCTCGGGGTTCGAGGAAAAGAGCAGCTTTTGGGCGCGTTCCTCGGAGTAGGAGATGTTGGGCATGAGGTCGATCTCGCCCGCCTCGAGCATGTCCATAAGCTCAGTGAAGGTGCCGGAGACGTATTCGTACTGCCAGCCGGGCGTGTAGTACGACAGAGTCTGGAGGTACTCGTAACCCCATCCCGAGAGACGCTCGCCGGGGGTGCCGTCCTGGAAGCCCTCGTTGTTGACGAGCCAGCCGACGCGGACCGTTTTGACCTGCTGATCGGAGTCGGCGGCAAAGGCAGGGGCGGGCGCGACAGCGCTCAGTACGGCGAGCGCGGTAAGCGCGGCGGCCAGGGTGCGACATATAACTGAACGAAGGACAGTGGCAGCTCTCACATGCAATCCTAACGAATCGAGACATTACCGCATAAGGATACCAGCTCAGCCTGCCCAGCCGGCAGCGGCACCGCTAAACGGTTCCGCCCGGCAGTTGGGGACAGTCCCTTTCTGCCGGCACAAAAGGAACGTCCCTAACTGACGGTTGTGGGACAATACCGAGCGAACGTGATTGGGCGTCTGGGAAAAGGGGTCGCGATGAACAGGTTAAGGACGCTTGCCGATGTGCTGCGACAGGCTGGCTTTGCACGCATCACGGGCCTGTTTCTTATCTTCTACCTGCTGTGCTCAACGGCTGTCTGGCTGTCCGAGCCCACGACCCTCACGTTTGGCGATGGCCTGTGGTTTAGCTTTGAGACGGTCTCGACCATCGGCTTTGGTGACATTCCGGCCGAGACACCGGTTGCCCGCGCCATTACCGTCGTCTTGAGCGTTATCAGCATCTTCTACATCGCCATGCTCACGGGCGTGGCGGTGAACTACTGCAATACGCTTATCAAGATGCGTCAAAAGGACACCATGGCTCGTTTTATGGACGATCTTGAGCATTTGGAAGAGCTCGATCGCGACGAGCTTGCCGATCTTTCGCGTCGCGTGCGCGAGTATCGTCGACGTCAGCGCTAAGACGAACGTCGTGCGCCACAACAGGGAGACAAGTATGAACATCACCGTGTACCTGGGTGCCAACACTGGCAATGACCCGGCGTTTCTGCCCGCGGTGCAGGAGCTGGGCAACTGGATTGGCGCCAATGGACACGCGCTGGTATACGGCGGGTCCAAATCGGGCCTGATGGGCGCGCTCGCCGATAGCGTGCTCGATGCTGGCGGACACGTGACGGGTGTGGAGCCGAGCTTTTTTATCGAGGCCGAGTTTCAACATGACGGTATCGACGACCTCATCGTGACGAGTGATATGGCGGAGCGCAAGGCCAAGATGATTGAGCTCGGCGATGCGTTCATCGCCTTTCCCGGTGGGACGGGCACGCTCGAGGAGATTGCCGAGGTCATGTCCGCGGTGTCGTTGGGGCACCTGAGTGCTCCGTGCATCCTGTATAACCTGGACAGTTACTACAACGACCTCAAGGCGCTGCTCGGGCACATGATCGATAAGGGTTTATCGAGCCCGCAGCGCCAGCAAGGCATTTACTTTGCCGACGATTTGCGCGAGATTGCCTCGATTATCAACGGATAAGTCTTGAGCCTGTCCCACTATGGCTCCCAATGGTGCCGTTTGCGGCGCAGACGGTTAGCTCGTTCGGGCAACGCTCGCTCTACAATAAAACATAACTATGTCGACTTTGACCGCGGGAGGACCCGATGGATAACCTTGCCAAACCCACAAACCGCGCGCTGTTTTTAGTTAGCGTTGCCGTGACCGGTGCGTTCGCAGGTGCCGCGGTCTGGCTGTTCTTTTTTGCGATGGAGCACGGTATCGACTATCTGTGGACCGAGATTCCGCACGCGCTGGGCGTCGCTTCGCCCGAGCTTGCCAGCGGCCCGTTTGGCTTTTTGCCGTACCCGTTTTTTGTCTGCTTGCTGGGCGGTCTGTTAATTGGTCTGTACGAAAAGATGACAGGCACCAAGACCGATGACCTCAACCAGGTGATGGCTAAGGTTAAGCAAGACGGGCGCTACCCGTACGACAACCTGGGCAAGCTTTCGCTCGCGGCATTGCTGCCGCTGCTGTTTGGCGGAAGTATTGGACCGGAGGCCGGCCTGACCGGCGTTATCGCGGGTCTGTGCAGCTGGGTTGGCGACCGCATGCGCCGCTTTGGCGCCGAATTTAGGGAGCTTACGCTGCTGGGTACCCAGGCCGCGTTGACGGCGCTCTTTACCGCGCCCGTCTTTGGCTTTGTGGCACCGCTTGCCGGTAGCGCCGACGGCGACGAGGGCTCTGCGTCCGACGAGATCACCATCAGGCTGCCCAAGGCGCAAAAGACCGTGGTTTACGGCATCGCGATTGCCGGCGGCCTGGGCACCTACCTGCTGCTCGGCCAGCTCATGGGCGGCGGCATGGGCATGCCCAGGTTCGAGGCTGCCGTGGTGGGCAACTTGGAGCTTACCTGGCTCGTCCCTCTGTCGTTGATCGGAACAATCTGCGGCTGGCTGTACTTTGTCTCTGAGCACACGAGCGAAGCGCTTGCCCATGCAATAGGGGAGCGTCCTGTCATCAAGGCCATGCTAGCCGGTCTGGCGCTCGCCATCTGCGGCACGGTCCTGCCCTACACCATGTTTGCCGGCGAGACTCAGGCCGACGTGCTCATGGAAACCTACCTGACCATTCCCGCTGGCGTGCTTATCGCGACCGGTCTTGTTAAGGCCATGCTGACGCCCGCCCTCATCAACCTTGGTTGGCGCGGCGGCCACTTCTTCCCGGTTATCTTCTCAGGCGTAAGCTTGGGCTATGGCCTTGCCATCCTCACCGGCGCAGATCCGGTTTTTTGCGTCGCCGTCTGCACGGCATCGACGATGGGTGCGGTCATGCGTCAGCCGGTCATGGTCGTGGGCCTGCTGCTCATGTGCTTCCCACTCAAGGGTATCGTCTGCATGATCATCGCCGCCGTCATCGCCGCCGGCATTCCACTGCCCAAGCCGCTGCGCAAATAGCGCGGTTAATCGCGAGTCAACTCCAGGGGTACGAGATGATCCTGTACTTTAGCGCGACAGGGAACAGCGAGCATGTGGCGCGTCGCATTGCGGCGGCGACGGACGACAGGGTTATGTCGATTGAGCGTTTTGATGCCGAGGCCTTTCGCCTTGCCTTGGCGGAAGGTCCCCGCCAACTGGGATTTGTTGCTCCGGTGTATGCCTGGGGTCTGCCGACACCGATGATCGAGTTTTTGAAGACTGCCGACCTGTCGATTGTTGCAAGTACAAAGGGCGGCGAGCGCCCCTATACGTTCTATGTTTCGACGTACGGTTCGACGACCGGCCAATCGGCCAAGTTTGCCCGCGATCTGCTACACGAGCGTGGGCTCGAGTTAGATGCGGCGATGAGCGTCAAGATGCCCGATACCTGGACGCCTGTTTTCGACCTGTCTGACCCTCAAAAGGTTGAGGGTATCAATAGAGCTGCCGAGGCGCAGATTGATGCCGTGATCGAGGCGGTGCGGGCACGCCGCACGGGCAACATGATGCGCCATCGCGTGCCTTTGTTTGCATCGTGCGCGTATCACGCAATTGGGCTGCCGCGCATGCAACAGACGAGCAAGTTTGCCGTCGATGCTAGCCGCTGCGTCGGGTGTAGCCTCTGCGCTAAGCGCTGCCCCATGGCGGCGATTGAGATGCGCGACGGCCTTCCCGTCTGGACAAAGCCGGAGTGCGCAGCCTGCCTTCGTTGCCTGCACTGTTGTCCCAAATTTGCCATCTCGCACGGTAAGCGCACGGCATCCCACGGTCAGTACAGGCATCCTAAGCCAGGTGTGAGGATGTAGCGGCTGCTGGGCCGCTGTTCCAAAAGTCATTAAGAAAGAAGCCGCGCGGGGTCGTGTGTTTGTGAGCTCGCGCGGTTGTCGTTTAGAGCTTCCTCAGCACGATGGCGATGGTGTTTTGCACAGGCGAAAACGAGCGCCACGCAGATACGGATGGCGGTTGCGACATCGGAATCGGTTTGTTTGATGCCGCATTTGGCCAAGATGGATGTGATGCCGGCAAAGAGTGCTGACGCAAATGCTGCGACGACCCACGACACGGGCGAAATGCCTCCCCAAGAACGACCGCGCCAGATTTACGGCGTGCGTCCGATGATACCGTCCCGCCATGAAGCTTTGATATCGCTGTGGTGAGACAGGGGCCATAGTTCGAGAGGGCATTTGGTTAAGGCTCGAATCGAAGGTGAATGGTTTTCCGCGAAGTGAACGAGTAAATCTGGACCCCTGGAACATGCACACTTTTTTCGAACAAAACTGCAGGATTCTTAGACAAAACCGCAGGAATTGAGTCCTTAAAAATGTCGATGCTACAGGGCGCTGTTTTTACTCGTTCACTTCTCGGAAAAGTATTCACCTTCGATATGCTGACGGTGTCTTTTTGGTTGCCAAGAACTAGACGGCCTGCTGTGAGGGGCGGTGGTGACGCTATGCCGCCTTGTTTCATTGAAAAAATAAGCGGGGTACCACCTAAGCTTTTTTAGCTGTCGATTACAGGTCGCGTGCTCGATAAACCTTGGTGCTGACGGTGTAGCTGATTGCACATAGCGCGAGGGCAAGTGCGGCGATGCCTGCACACAGACAGCCAAGGACGGCGGGATCGGGATTCGCTCCGGCAATCGACATGAGCCAGTTGCTGATGGGGTTGGAGGAGCTCAACGTGGCAATGGCAAGGCACCAGAGCAGGGCAAACAGGCCGACGGATAGGCGCAGCGCCTCCATGTGTCCAAATCGGAAGAACAGCGGCTGTGCCAAAAACGCCATCATGAGGGAGATGAGCATCGATGCTGCCGAGGCTATAGCGATCTCAAAGATCGTCTGTCCCGTCGAGGGGATGCCCACGCTGTTGAATAGCGGGATGGAGACGATGCTCAGAAGCGCGGCGGCGCACGCCATGACAGCCGAGAAGACAATGATGCTCAGGTAGCGTGCGCAAATAATGTCTTTGCGCGTGAGAGGCAGCGTTGCCCGATAACGCTCCCATCCGTTTTGATTGTCGAAGCCGGCCAGCGAGCTCATGACCATGATGGGCGACATGGCGCTGACCGCGCAGGCGCCGGCGCTCATGCCGGAATCGCCATCCGACACGTTGGCAAGGGTTAGCACGACGAAGATGAACAGGCTGACGCCCGCGATGCTCGGGATAAGCGTGCGAACGATGGCGAGCTCGGACATAAAGGCTCGTTTCATTTCGAAGCCCCTTTCAGCATGAGGCGAAGATAGTCATCAATGGTTGTCCGATCGCAGGGAATCTCGGGGAAGGCCTCGAGCGTTTCGCGACGGTTGGGCACGAGTACGTCCACGCTGTAGGCGTGGCGGGCGGCACGGGCACCTTCGACGCAAGCCATAAGCTCGGCGGCCTGTGCTTGGGTACAGTGGGCGATGCCAGCTCGGTCGGTAATGTCCTCGCGCGGCAGATCAAACACAATCGAGCCGTTATCGATGCAGATGACGCGGTCGGCGGCGCGATCGAGGTCAGACGTAATGTGGCTCGAGAGCAGCACGCTGTGCTGGCCGTCGGCGACAAAGGCAAGCAGCTCATCAAGCAGCTCCTCGCGTGCCATGGGATCAAGCCCCGCGGTGGCTTCGTCCAAAACGAGCAGCTTGGCCTGGTGGCTGAGCGCGCAGGCAAGCTGCAGCTTCATGCCCATGCCGCGGGAAAGGTCCTTGACCTTTGCCTTGGGATCGAGGCCAAATTGGCTGAGGAGGTCGGCGAAGGTGCCATGGCTCCAGGCGGGGTACGCCGGGCTTACGAGTGCCTCAACTTCGGTCACCTTGAGTGTGGAAGGGAAGGGGCATGTGTCCAGCACGAGGCCGACACGAGTGTGCAAGCAGCGCTGCACTTCATCGGGCGCGTCGGCGCCACAGTGCTGCCCAAACAGGTGCACTTCGCCGGCATCGAGCTTTATAAGCCCAAGCGCGGCGCGAATCGTCGTTGTTTTGCCGGCGCCGTTTGCGCCCACAAAGCCAACAATCTGGCCGGGCTCCACGGCGAGCGTGACATCGCGTAGTGAAAAGCGGTCGCTCACACGGCGTGAGATACCTTTGAGTTCTAGCAAGTTCTGCATGGTATAGCCTTTCTTGCAGATGGCTACTGCATGGTTTCGGGGGCTACCAGGTCGAGCATCTCGTGCAGCTTGTCGCGTGTGACGCCCAGGGTTTCGGCTTGGCTTGCCGCTTTCGCAAGTAGCTCTTCGATATGGCAGAGCTGGTTTTCGCGCAAGAGCTCCTGGTTGCCCTCGGCGACAAAACAGCCCTTGCCCTGCACGGTGCAGATAAAACCGAGCTGCTCCAGGTCGGCGTAGGCGCGCTTGGTGGTGATGACGCTCACGCCAAGGTCGCTCGCGAGTGCACGGATGCTGGGGAGTTTGGCTCCCGCAGCGAGCGTTCCCGAAAGGATCTGAGCTTTGATCTGCGAGAATATTTGTTCGTAGATGGGCTTATCGCTCGAATTGGATAGGATGATGTCCACAGCGGCTCCTTAGCTGATGGGCTACACGTGTATATAACCGGTAAACACAGTATATATACACTATGCACAGTTGCACAAGAGACAAATTCGGATTGTCAGCGCGTTCATTCATCTCAATCTGTAACATCTGGAACCGATTTGGACGGCTACCTGTTACAGATTGAGATTTTGCTGGCGGGCCCCACTTGGTTGTCTCAATCTGTAACATCTGGAGAAGATTTTGGCTGCTAGATGTTACAGATCGAGACATTGGCCAACCGTCTATCCTTATATCTCAATCTGTAACAGATAGACCCGTTTTGAGTGGCTAGATGTTACAGATCGCGATCTTTCTGGGACGCCCACCTGTTTGTCTAAATCTGTAACAGGTAGAGGTTCAAAAACCGTCTAGATGTTACAGATCGAGACAAACTGCTGCGGAGTGCCGCCATCGACTGCTACCCTAGGCCCCAACTGATGAATTTGTCCTGATAGGTGCCCTGTAACGGCATTTCGCGGCTACAATAATGCGGTTACAACGACGTAATGCACTCAATGCAAGAAAGGATCCGCATGGCAAGCCTGTCGGATGAAATCTCGTCGCGCCGTACATTCGCGATCATCAGCCACCCGGACGCCGGTAAGACCACGCTTACCGAGAAACTGCTGCTCTATACCGGCAGCATCCAGACCGCCGGCTCGGTCAAGGGCAAGAGCTCGGCCAAGCATGCCGTCTCGGACTGGATGGACATCGAGAAGGAGCGCGGCATTTCCGTCACCTCCTCGGTGCTGCAGTTCACTTACAACGGCGCCTGCGTCAACATCCTCGATACCCCCGGCCACCAGGACTTCTCGGAGGATACCTACCGTACCCTTATGGCCGCCGACGCTGCTGTTATGGTCATCGACGGCGCCAAGGGCGTTGAGGCCCAGACCAAAAAGCTCTTTAAGGTCTGTACGCTGCGCCACATTCCCATCTTCACCTTTGTGAACAAGCTCGACCACGAGGCTCGCGATCCGTTTGAGCTCATGGAAGAGATCGAGAACGTCCTGGGTATCAATACGTATCCCATGAACTGGCCGATCGGCAGCGGCCGCAATTTCCGTGGCGTGTTCGACCGTCAGACCCGTCGCGTCATTGCCTTTGAGGGCGACGGTCACGCCAACGCCACCAAGAAGGTCGCCGAGGTCGAGGCCGAGCTGGGCGATCCTTCTATGGACGAGCTTATTGGCGAAGAGAACCATAAGAACCTGATGGACGACATCGAGCTGCTCGATGGCGCCGGCGACGAGCTCGACTTGGATGCCGTGGCCTGCGGCAAGCTGAGCCCGGCGTTCTTTGGCTCGGCGCTCACCAACTTTGGCGTGGAGCCCTTCCTCAAGGAGTTCCTGCGTCTGGCCCCGACGCCGCGCGCCTATACCGA
>UQSK01000008.1 GCA_900543605.1 uncultured Collinsella sp. | reverse complement strand
ACGAGATTACTACGCGTCTCGTGGGCTCGGAGATGTGTATAAGAGACAGGTGCCTACCTGCGCCCGGGCACTCACATGCTCGACGGCTCCAAGGCCGGCACGCACGTGGAGATCAAGAAGTCCACGATCGGCGAGGGCTCCAAGGTGCCGCACCTGTCCTACATCGGCGACACGACCATGGGCTCCGGCGTCAATGTCGGCGCGGGCTCCATCACCTGCAACTACGACGGCGTGCACAAGCACAAGACCGTCATCGGCAAGGACGCCTTCATCGGTTCCGACACCATGATGGTCGCGCCCGCCCAGATTGGCGACGGCGCACTCGTGGCCGCCGGCTCCGTCATCACCGAGCCGGTCCCGGCCGACGCACTCGGTCTGGGCCGCGCCCGTCAGGTAAACATTGAGGGCTGGGCCGCCGATTATCGCCGCCGTCTGCACGAGGACGACGAGGTATAACGTTTTACCAAGCATCTAAGGAGCTGTTCCCATGGGGACGGCTCCTTTTTCTATGCTGACCTGCGTGGCCGGATGAGTGGTCGGTTCGTGTCCGTTGACGGTAAAGACGTTATCAGGACTCGATAAACCCCGTCGCGCGGTTACAATGCAACAAGGCATCTATATGGCATTCGATATAAAGGAGAAGGGTAATGCCGATTAATGATCCCGAGAAGTCGGAGAATATGCGCAAGTCCATCCGCGTGTATTCCGGTTCCTCCAACCGTCCCCTCGCTCAGAAGATTGCTGAGTACCTTGGGGTCGAGCTTTCGGGCCTTACGCTAAAGCAGTTCGCCAATGGTGAGATTTACGCCCGCTACGACGAGACCGTCCGCGGCGCCGACGTCTTCCTGATTCAGTCCGTGGCCGGCGGCAACGTCAACGACATGCTCATGGAGCTGCTCATCGCCACCGACGCTGCCAAGCGCGCATCCGCCCGCTCCATCACCGCCGTTATCACCCACTACGGCTATGCCCGCCAGGACCGCAAGGCCGGCCCGCGCGAGCCCATCACCGCCCGCCTCGTCGCCAACCTGCTCGAGCGCGCCGGCGTCAACCGCATCATCACCCTCGACCTGCACCAGGGCCAGATCCAGGGCTTCTTCGATATCCCGGTTAACCACCTGTCCGCGCTGCCGCTGTTTGGCCAGTACTACAACGACATGCACTTCGACACCGACAACCTGGTTGTCGTCTCCCCCGATGTGGGCCGCGCCAAGGCCGCCAAGAAGCTGTCCGACATGCTCGGCTGCGACCTGGCCATCGCCCACAAGGGCCGTCCGCGCCACAACGCCGCCGAGGTCATGGGTATCATCGGTGACATCAAGGGCAAGACCTGCATCATCAACGACGACATGATCGACACCGCTGGCACCCTGTGCGCCAACGTCAAGGAGCTCAAGGCTATGGGCGCTGGCGACATCTACGTCTGCGCCACCCACGGCATCTTCTCCGGTCCGGCCATCGAGCGTCTGAACGACGCCCCGATCGTCGAGTGCCTCGTCACCGACGCCATTCCCGTCGAGGTCGGCGGCAAGATCAAGACCATCTCGGTCGCCGAGGAGTTCGCTCAGGCCATCTCCGCCGTTTACCACGAGGAGCCCGTCTCCACGCTCGTCGGCGGCGACTTCGCGCTGTAGTCGCTCGACCCTCGCATCCCTCCGGAAGCCCCGGACACGCCTGCGGGGTTATCACGCGAACGTCCTCGCCGCTTTGCGGCTGCGGGATGTTCGCTTTGATAACCCCTCCCGGCGTGTCCGGGGCTTCCTGCTGTCTCGGGGCAGCTGTTTTCTGAAATGACTTTGCTGCAACCTTTCCTCGCCTTCGGCGGGCGTGGTAGCCTTTGTCGTTGATTGAACTTTTGTGTAACGAAAGGATGAACATGGCAGCTGCACAGCCGCTTAAGATTCGCATGGTTGCCGGGCTTGGCAACCCGGGCGAGGAATATGCCGAGACCCGTCACAACGCTGGTTTCAAAGCAATCGACGAGCTGGCCCGTCAGGCCGGCGTCACGTACTGGAAAAACCAAGCAGGCGCCGAGGTCGCGCTCATCAACATCAACGATCCCGAGGAAGAGGGCGGCAAGCGCCAGATCGTGCTGGTCAAGCCGCAGTCGTATATGAATACCTCGGGTGGCCCCATCTCCAAGCTCTGCCGCGAGTACAAGATCAAGGCCGAGGAGCTGCTCGTGATTCACGACGAGCTCGACATTCCCGCCGGCGACGTACGTGTTAAGGTGGGCGGAGGCCATGCCGGTCACAACGGCCTGCGCTCCATCATCGACAAGATGGGCAGCCGCGACTTCAGCCGCATCCGCACCGGCATCGGCAACCCTCCCGGCAAGATGGCCGTCGCCGACTACGTTCTTAAGCAGCTGCGCGCCCGCGAGGCCGAGGATTTCCAGGACACCTGCGCCCGCGCGGCCGACGCCGCCGGCCTGGCGATCGTGCACGGCGTGGTCTATGCCCGCGACCATGTCAACGGCGCCGCCTCCGCCAACGGCAAGCACTAAAACCTACCAAAAAGGGATGTTTATTTTGGCAGGTTTTATCTGCGTAAACGCCGCAGTCGGCACATCGCAATAAACACGCCGCCACCATACATGCATAGCACCCCAAATGGGGCCGGCCTCATCACAACCCGAGGCCGGCCCCATTTGCCGTTTTACCTGATAAAACCGACCAAAATAAACCTCTCCCCCTTTGGTAGGCCAAAGTGGATAAACCCTGCTCCCAACCGCCGAAGACACACGTAAGTGACATGTCCATGAGGGTATAATTTGCACCGTATGTCTGCACAACGCCTGTGCGCGTACGGTTTTATTCGGGCTACCGTCCATTTCCGTGGAGGCACGGTTCGGCGGCCCTAACAAGAGAGGGGTTCTATGTATAAGATCCTGGAGAAGACGCAGTTCTCGGAGAAGGTGTTCAAGTTCCGCATCGAGGCGCCTGCAATCGCCAAGCATGCGCACGCTGGACAGTTCCTCATGGTTCGCGCCAACGAGACGGGCGAGCGTGTCCCGTTTACCCTGGCCGGCTGGAACGGTGACGGGGGCTGGGTCGAGTTCATCTTCATGGTGATCGGCAAGACCACCGAAATGCTTTCCACCTACGAGGCCGGCGAGTCGCTGCGCGACGTCGTGGGCCCGCTGGGCGTTCCCACCGAGATGGCCGAGGGCCCCTGCGCCGTCATTGGCGGCGGCGTCGGCCTGGCAATTGCCTTCCCGGTCGCCAAGCACCTGGTCGAGACCGGCCACGAGGTGCACGCCATCATGGGCGCCCGCACCAAGGACCTCTTGCTCATGGAGGACCAGTTCCGCGAGCTCCTCGACGAGGACCACATCCACATCACTACCGATGACGGTTCCTACGGCGAGCAGGGCGTTGTCACCGCTCCGCTGGAGCGCCTGCTGCAGGACAAGGCCGTGAGCCAGGTCTTCTGCGTCGGCCCCGTTCCGATGATGAAGTTCTCGACCCTCACCGCCCAGAAGTACGACACCCCCATCACCGCGTCCCTCAACCCCATCATGGTTGACGGCACCGGCATGTGCGGCTGCTGCCGCGTCGAGGTGGGCGGCGTGACCAAGTTCGCTTGCGTCGACGGCCCTGACTTCGATGCCACCTTGGTCGACTGGGATGACCTTCGTGCCCGCCAGGCCGCTTACCGTTCCGAAGAGGGCGAGTCCCTCAAGGCCTATGAGGAAAAGAGCTGCGCATGCCACTAGTTAACGGTCGTTTCGTTGCCGATATGAAGTCGCCCCGCACCCCCGATAACGAGGAGCCGGCTGCCGAGCGCGCCTGCGACTTCCGCCCCGTCGACAAGGGCTTCACCGAGGAGATGGCGCTGGCCGAGGCCGAGCGCTGCCTCAACTGCAAGAAGCCGTTCTGTGTTGAGGGCTGCCCCGTCAACATCAACATCCCCCGCTTTATCGAGCAGATCCGCGCGAAGGACTTCGGCGGCGCTCTCGATACCATCCGCGAGGACTCCATGCTTCCCGCCATCTGCGGCCGTGTCTGCCCGCAGGAGAACCAGTGCGAGGGCAAGTGCATCCGTGGTAAGAAGTCCGAGCCCGTAGCCATCGGCCAGCTCGAGCGCTTCCTGGGTGACCGCCCCGAGCTCGCCTCCACGCCCAAGATGGCCCCCAAGAACGGCAAGAAGGTCGCCGTCGTCGGCTCCGGCCCGTCCGGCATCACCTGCGCTGGCGAGCTCGCCCGCAACGGCTTTGACGTTACCGTCTTTGAGGCCTTCTTCACCGGCGGCGGCGTGCTGGTCTACGGCATCCCCGAGTTCCGTCTGCCCAAGGCAGTCGTCAAGCGCGAGATTGACGGCCTGGAGGACATGGGCGTCAAGTTTGAGTACAACTCCGTCGTGGGCAACATGGCCACGGCCGAGGAGCTGTTCGAGCAGGGCTTCGACGCCATCTACGTGGCGACCGGCGCTGGCCTGCCCAAGTTCCTCAACGTCCCCGGCGAGAACCTGCCCAACGTCTTCTTCGCAAACGAGTACCTCACCCGCGTGAACCTGATGAAGGCCAACAAGTTCCCCGAGTACGACACCCCCACCAAGCACGGCAAGAACGTCGTCGTCTTTGGTGGCGGCAACGTGGCTATGGACGCCGTCCGCACCGCCAAGCGTCTGGGCGCCGAGCACGCCATCATCGCCTACCGTCGTACCGAGGACGAGATGCCCTGCCGTCGCGCTGAGCTGCACCATGCCAAGGCCGAGGGCGTCGAGGTTCTGCCGCTCGTCTCCCCGCTCGAGTTTGTCGCTGGCGAGGACGGCTCCGTGTGCGCCGTCAAGGTCCAGAAGATGGAGCTCGGCGAGCCCGACGAGTCCGGCCGTCGTCGTCCGGTGCCCATCGAGGGCGCCATCGAGGAGATCCCCTGCGACGTCGCAATCTCGGCTATCGGTACCAACGCCAACCCCTTCGCAAAGAAGATCGGCGGCAAGATGGAGCTCAACAAGTGGGGCTACATCGTCGCCGACGAGGAGACCGGCCAGACCACCGATCCCCGCATCTGGGCTGGCGGCGACATCGTCACCGGTGCCGCTACGGTCATTCTGGCGATGGGCGCCGGCAAGAAGGCCGCCGCTTCCATCACCAAGAGCCTGCTGGGCGAGTAATCACCCTCAGCGTTAGCCATCAAACGGCAAAGTCCCCGTCGAGCACACGCCCGGCGGGGACTTTTTCTATGCCGGCCGCTCCACCACCACAAAGGGGACAGGCACCTTTGTGGTGGTTTGGGACTTGGTCGGTCGTTTTGTCTCAATCTGTAACAGTTAGACCCTGTTGAGCCTTGTAGTTGTTACAGATCAAGATATTGTGCGAACACCCGCCTGTTCATCTCAATCTGTAACAGTTAGAGACCAAATTCCCCACTACGTGTTACAGATCGAGACGTTAGGTTGGCAGCCGAACAGTTCATCTCAATCTGTACCATCTAGAGCCGTTTTGGGCAGCCTGGTGTTACAGATTGAGATTTTGCTAAAGCCGAGGATGGACGCTGTCACCAAAACCTAGTGCTTGCGGCGCTTGGTCGCGGCGATGCCGGCCGCGGCAACGGTTGCGCCGGCGATGCCCAGGGCGGCGACCGTCATCGCGGCGGAGTCACCCGTGCTGGCAAGCTCCGTGCCGCCGGACTTCTTGCCGTTCTCGCCCTTACCCTTGGACTTGTCCGTCGTCACCGTGGTCGTCGAAGTCGAACTGCCCACAGGGACCCCGGTGCCGCCAGAGCCATCCGCACCGCCGCCCTGCTCGCCGTCGCCAGGCGTCGGGTCCGGCTCGGGCGTCGGCTCGGGATCGGGCGTCGGCTCAGGCGCCGGCTCATCGGTCACCGTAATCGTAATGTTCAGACGCTCGGAATACTCGCTGTACGACATGCCAGGGCGCTGTGCCGCAATGCGCACATACATGTTGCTATCGAGCGCAATAGGCTCGGTGTACTTTACGCGGCCTTCGTCACGGCAGGGGCAGGTGTCGTTGGTGGTGTACCAAATCGTCGTGCCATCCTCGGCCGAAAGCTCCAGCTTCGTGCCCTTGGGCACCGTAATGTAGTTCTCCTTGGGCGACCATGCACCAAACGTCGTCGCACCAATTGTCGCCACCGGTCGCGCCGGTCGCACCGCCTCGGCAGACACGCGAACGTCAACCTGCTTGGACAGCGCCGTGCCGTCCACCGCCGCCGCCAACGTCGTCAAACCGGGCAGAGCACCATGCAGCACAAACGTCGCCGCTCCGTCCTCGCCCGTCACGGCCTGGGTGGCATCGACAGAGCAGATAGCCGAGGACTCCAGCCCAACACTAACCTTGGCACCCGCAAACGGCTTGCCCGCCTTATCGGTCACGTGCGCCACCAGCTCAAAGTCACTGCCCTCAAGCATGGTCACAGCCTGCTCCACGTTGAGCTTGAGCTTGTCGGCACGCACGCCCACGGAAAGCTCGCCACTCGCCCAGCGTGCCATGGCCGTGCCGGCGTAGTTGCGAGCACCGTTGAGCTCAAACGCCACCGCCGAGCCCGCCTCACGCGCATCGGCATAGCGAATACGCAGCACGCGAGACAGCGGCTTGCCATTGGGATCGTCCTGTTTGTCGAGCCACTTATACGTCACGTCGCCCAGCCCCTGCGCATCCAGCGCGGCCAGGGCATCGTCGCTCGCATCCATATACTGCGCAAATTCAACCTCGATGCAATCGGTATAGGCATGGGCCGAGGCCACCTCGGGCGCCGCCGTCGACACCAAGCCAATGTTCACCTCAGTCTGAATCGGCGGCACGCGCAGCCAAGCCGAACGCGCCTCCTCATACCCGTCCTTGGTCACGCGCACCTGATACCAGCCGGTCGGCGTATTCCAGTTGTATGCACCGTCCGCACCCGTCGCAAGCGGATTGTCCTGCTCATACTCCTCGGCATCCCAACGCACTGCATTGGTACCGGCCGCATCGTCGGCGCTCCACAGCTCAACCGTTGCGCCTTCAACCGTATTGGACAGCAGGCCCTCGTACACCACGCCCGCAGGGTCGGGTGCAGCCTTGGCAGCCACATTGCGATAACGCGCCTCGAAGATCGACTGCATCTTCTCGTCCGAGATCAAGCCGTCCTTGTTGGCCTTGTAGACCTCGGCATCGGTCAGCTCGCCCCAGTTGACCGTAATACGATTCTGGCACGCGCGCTCAACCTGCTCGCAGGCAACATCGTAGGCGCATTCGGCATTGGTCAGCTTAATCGCGCGCTCCGAACCTACGCTGGTCGAAGCCGCATCATAGGCAGCACCCACCACGGTACCCGCCGAACCGGCCGTCAGCACACCGGCGATTGTCATAATGGAGCCCACCGCCACATCGGTGCTGTCGTGGCAGAGCTGGCGATACAGCAGATCCTCAAACGCACGCGCCTTTTCCATGGCGTCACGCAGCGCGTAAATGCACTTCCAGTCGTCCTCGGTCTTCTCGGGCTTGGCAAGCAAGCGCGTATGCTGAAGCTCATAGCCCTCGCGCTCGCCCTTCACCTTCTGCATACGGACGTTCACGTTCTCCCAGTTCTTGCTGGCATCGTTCACGCCGTAAATGCCGGTAAAGATGCCGATGCCCTGGGTCGCCGCGGGAAACGCCTGGCCGGCCGCCTTCCACGCATCGGTCTTAAAGACCTGGCCGAACATTTCGCACTCGATCTTATAGCTCTTGAGCGAACGGATCGTACGGATGAGCTTCATATGGGCGCTCACGTCGCCGTTGAGCTTCCAGGCCATGAGCCATCCGCGCACCTTGGAGTTGTTGAGGCTATGGACCACATTCCAATTGTCGTACAGGTTGTCCAGAATGTCGCACTGCATGGCGATCGAGTTAAACAGAAGCGCCTGGTTCTTGTTGTTATTGGAGTTCTCGATAAACTCCGACTCGATATAGGCCGTCTGCTCGCCATCGGGCGCGGCGACCTTAAAGCCCTTGACGGTATCGTCGTCAGCCGCCTTGTAGCTCAGCGAGCTGCCGAGCGCCTGGCCCAAATCGTTAAACCCGCTCGTCGACTGACCGTTGTACTCGCTGGCCTTAATGCCCGCACACTTGTTGAGCGCCGCAGCGGTTGCGTCATTCCAGCTTCCGTATTGGTTGAGCTGGCCGATACCCATCGACTGGCCCACCAGATCCTCGGCCCGCTGGGCAATAAACTCCGCTCGCGATGCATGGTCGACGAGCTCCTTGATGGCGGCCGCATCCGCAGCGTTCGCGCCCTGGGCCGCCGCGAGTTCCTGATACCAATCCTCGCTGGTGCCGTAAGCATCCTCAAAGATCATCTTGTCCACATTGACGCCATAGCTGTCGCCCTGCTGGGTCAGCAGCGCCGCCGACCCGCCGACCGCGGCCTTGAGCTCAGCCGCAAACTGCGCGGCCTCGTCGTTGCCAGCATCATCACCCTCGCCGTCGCTAGCGGCAGGGGCGCGACGAGCCTTACGGGCAGCTCCACCTTGGGCTTCGTCCTCGATACCGTCCTCGTCCTCCTCGGCAAACGCATCGGCGACCATCTGGTCAATCGCGTCGTTAAAGGCCTCGTCGACATCATTAAATGAGTTATCCATCATATACTCGTGCCACTGCTGCACGGCATTCGAAAACTCCTGCTGGCGCTCCTCGGCCGCGGCGGAATGCTTTTTGGCCGAAGCGTTGGCGTCAAAACTCAGTATAGTCATAAGCTGGGCATTGGAGATGCGGTAGGTCTGCGGCATAAAGATTTGCTCAAAGTTGCCGCAGTTCACATAGGTCGAGTCATTCGCCTTGTTAAACTCATCGAGGAGCTTAAGGTAACCCTCGTCCACATACTCCGCCACATAGCGAACACGGGTGCCCTCGCGCGACTTTTGAGTCAGAGGAATCGTCACCGTCTTGCCATCCACGCAGTCCACGTACAGGTCGAGCGTGTCGGCGGCCTCTTCGTTTCCCACCTCGAGCGTGATGTCAAAGGTCCAGTAGGCATTCTTCTTTTGTGGCAGATGATGGAAGGTCCACAGGCTCTTGCCGGTGTCCTTGCCGTCCTTGACCAGGTTTTGCGTACCGCCACGATACGTCACATCAAAGTTCCAGACCGAAGCACCCGGAACATAGCGCACATAATTGCGAGCCGTTACCTCGGCAGCAGCGGCGGCAACATCGGTCGAGCCCACACGCGCCTCGAGCGTCACACGCTCGGCGGCAAGCGTATCCTGCGGCAGGTCGTATTCAATCTTGGCACGGCCGAGTTTATTGGTCTTACCGGTGTACTTTGCAGCCGACGAGCCCGTCCCCACGGTGAGCTGCACGCTCTTGCCCGGCGCCGCATAAACGTAGGCCACATTGCCCAGCAAGCTGTGAACGTCGGTGCTGTCGACCTCGATGCGCGATCCGCTAACCTCGAGTGTGGTGCTTCCCAGCGGCAATGTCACCTCGCCCAGCGTAATGAGCGGCGAGATGGCATAGGTGCCCGCGGCCTTAGGCTTAAAGCGCACAAACACATCGGCGCCCGCACTCTTCTTCATATCGAGAACGAGGTTGTCGCCTTCCCATGTCGCATCAGTCCACCAGGTATTGGTGCTATCGTCGGCTTCACGAAATCCGGCGGACACGTCCTCGACCGCGTCCTTGGTCAGCGGAATCTCAATCTTGGCAGCCTGGCTGTCCTTGAGCTCATAGTGAATGCGCAGCTCGGTCTCCACGCCGGTAACTGCGGGCGACTCGGCAATAACCGAGCCCGCCGCCAGCCCGCGCTCGGCACGATAGGTCTCCACGTCAAACGTCGGCACGTCGAGCGTCACATCGAGCTGCTTGCCGTCCTCGATCTTCACCTGTTTTTGCGCGATATGCTTACCTACGGTCAGTCCCAGGCGGCTAAACGTGGAATAGCTCGTCGCTTGGATTTCGTAGCTCGTCTTGTTAAAGGCGACGATGGTGTACGAACCGGCCTTAAGGCGCGGCGTCTCGGCCTTCATGATAGGCGTGGTGCCATCGTCTTCGTAACCCATCAGATAGGTGACGCCGTCGGCGACCAGCTTGCCGTCGGACGTACGGAACACCAGCACGCGGTTGGCGCCCTGGTAGTCGCCCTTGGTCGTGACCGCCGCCGTGCCCCAAGGCTTCAAGTCGATATCGACCTTGCCGGCCGAAGGCTTCACCGTCGCCGTCGCCCCACCCAGCTTGAGGCTGTCTTTGGGCACGAGCGTTATCTCCAGATCCTGGTCCGCATCGGCAATGGCCTGCGACACCACGAGCGCTGTACCCTGGATACGGTAGTCGTTTTCCTTGTCGCCCTTGGCAGGTTTGAGCGTCTTGCCGCCGCTCTTCACCGTCAGATCGATGTTATCGAGACTATCGAGCTCAATGCGTTCGGTCTTATCCTGGCCTGCGACCGGTTCGAGATAGGCCACATTGAGCTCAATCGCGCGCGAGGCCGGAATCTTGGTAAAGTCCTCCGCCTTAATCTCTCCGATATTCCATGTGCCCGTCATCTGGTCGCCCGGGCACGCCAGCACCATGTCATAGTAACCGTCGAGCGAAATGCGCAGGGTGGCTGCTGTCTTGGAGAGAGCGTCCGCTGTAAAGCTGCCGTCATCGCTAACCGCCAGCGGCGTGGACTGCCCCGCCTGCGCGAGTGTAGCCGTCGCGCCCTGGGGAAGTTTGCCCGTCACCTGGGCCGCCTCGCCCATCCACTCAAACGCGTAGGCAGGCTTCGAAGAATCGATGGAGTCCTTGCGATCAGCCACGGCATCGGCAAGCTTTTTGACCATCGAGGGGTTGCCAGCCGAATCGGTCGCATAGGCATAGATGGTCTGGCCTTCACTAAAGGGAATCGCATACGTTACGCCATCGATTGTCACGCGCTCATTATAGTCGCCCGGATAGCCCGCCTCACCAAACTGAAGATCGGGGTTCATCACGCGCAGGGAAACGGCATTATGGTTCGTCTCGTTTCCGTATCTCGTGTTCTCAAAAGCTCCCCACTCTATCATTTCCACGCTTTTGGGTAGCACAATCTCTTTGCCGGCAATCGCAGGATCAAGAGAGGCGAACGCGAGCGCCCCGATAGATTTAACGCCGTCGCCGATCGTCACCGACGACACATGCGAGCACCCGTCAAAGGCATAGCGCTCAATCCGCTCCACCGTGCCCGGCACATCGATCTGCGTAAAGGTGAGTACCGTTGTATCCGAGACATAGAACTGCGGCACGCCGCAATTGGCGAAGGCACGATAGTCGATAGTCTTAACCGAAGGCGGCAGCGTTGCCACCACGTTGTCATCGAGCTTTTCGCAGCCCTCAAAGGCCTGCTCGGGAATCGTGGTAAAGGCCGCGTTATTGGGCCAGGTCACCGTCTGAAGTGTCTTGCTTCCGGTAAACGCATTCCAGCCCAACTCCTCAACTGAATCGGGCAGTGCGATTTCCTTGATGCTGCTGCCTCCCAGGCCGCCAACGGTGCGGACATGCGAATCGGGGGCGAAGGTGACCGATGTGAGAGCGGCGTTTCCCATGTCCTTAAGGCTCACGACATTTTTGCCGTCGATGGTCGAGGGCACCTCCAACGTGGTAATGCCTGCGTCGCCATACTCGATAGAAATTTCGTTGGTGAGGCTATCGGTCGAGAAGTAGTACTGCGCGGGGGTCTGCTCGCCGGCTATGTAGCCATCATCGTATTCGCCCTTTACGCCCGTAGCGCCCTTCGAGGTTGCCCAGAGCTCAAGCTCCTCGTTCCAGGTTGCCTCGGCACCGGAAGCCTCCTCTTGCTTCTGCTGCTCGGCGAGCTCCTTGCCCTCGACAAGATCGGTGGCGAGCGTACCCGCAGGCGTGCTCTCAGTCTGCCCGGCGCCCGTCAGGCCCGCCGCCGATGCAATCTCGGAGGCCGGGGGCGTAGGGGCGTCACCGGTATCGAGCACTGTGAGGTCGGCAGCGCCGGCATCGGGCGCGGGGTCGGCGGAAGCAGAGTCTGACGTTTGGGCGTCAGCCGAATCGGCGGAAGCGGCGCCGGCTACTTGGCCGTTATCCGTCTGCACAAAAGTGTTATCGGTGTTGAAGGCCTCGGCAAACGCGCCCGCGGGAAACGAACCCGTCACCATCGCGAGGGTCACCGTGGCAACCGTCAGGCGGCGGCAAAGCGCTCGAACAGTAGTCCACCTCATGGTCGTTCCTTTCTTGCAAACCAAAAGTCATCCAGCGTAATCGTCGTCCAAAAACAAAGCGAACGGTAGGTTCATATATACGAACCTACCGTTCTACCTGCGCAAACCACCGCAAAGGGGACAGGCACCTTTGCGGTGGTCCTGGACTCGGCCGGTCGGTTTGTCTCGATCTGTAACAGTTAGAGGTCAAATTCCCCGCCTGGTGTTACGGATCGAGACATTAGATTGGCGGCCATTCGGTTCATCTCAATCTGTAACATCTGGAGCCGTTTTGGGCAGCTTGGTGTTACAGATTGAGATCTTGCAAAAGCCGAGGATGGGCGCCGTCATCAAAACCTAGCGCTTGCGGCGCTTGGTCGCGGCGATGCCTGCGGCGGCAACGGTTGCGCCGGCGATGCCCAGAGCGGTGACCGTCATCGCGGTGGTGTCGCCCGTGGCGGCCAGGACGGCGGCGGACTTTTTGGCCGGCGTGGCTTTCTCAACCGTCTTGCTCACCGTGGCGGTCGTAGCCGGCTTGGCCTCGGGCTTGGTCTCGGGCTTAACCTCAGACTGCGGTGTCGGCTTGGGATCCGGCGTAGGCTGCGGATCGGGAGTCGGCGTGGCTTCAGGCGTAAAGGTCAGATCGGTGTTGAGCCACAGGGTGAAGGCCCAACCGCTCTCGGGATCAACCTCACTTGCCTCGCCCACCTGATAGCCACACTCAACCCCATTGATCTTCAGCTTGGTATTGGGCGTAAAGTAGAAACCACGCGCCGGCTTAAAGTACAGGCCGTAACGATAGGTCACACCGGGCTTAAACGCGTCGATATGGTTGGTGATGTGCTGGTCCCAGAACTCAACGGAATTTACTTCGCTGCCGTCGCTGCCCGTCCAGAACTCGCACTGGAGAATAGAGTCGGAACCCGCCGGAGTACCCGCCGTAAAGACCGGCCTGTCGCCTGCCTTAAAGGTGGTCGTGGCACCGTTGATCTCGATAACGTCGATGGCACGCCATTCATCAATCGGCTGCTCGCACAGCATAAAGTCAGCGCTTGGCGCTAAGACACCGTTGGCGGTCTTGATGTGGTGCGCCCAATGACCGTTGACGTTCATATTGCAGTCATCGGCCACGGTATTGTCGCCCTTGAGCCTCAGCTCAACGGAGTACATGTAGAACTTTCCCTCTTCGAAGTGGTCAATCTTCTTCATGCCCGGCGTGTACTTCGCGGGGTCGGAATACCAGAAGGCAACGGGTACCGACTCCCCGGATTCCATATCGAGCTCCATCTCTTCCCAGCACTCATAGGCGATCTCGTACTTGTCGGCGTCAGCAGTGGGGATCGTCGCGGTCGCGCGCGGCGCCTCGCCGGGCGCGTAGTCGGTCTTCACGTCGTTGACGTCCAGGTTATGGAGGGCTTCGTTTTCCGATGCAACGAGCGTAATTTCGCTATTGATGACGTAGCGGAGGTAATAATCGTACCTGGTTTCGTTGAGGATAGTCGAGCTGCCTTCATAGTCAGTTCCGGTATACTCCAGTGCCGAGCCAATATAGAGAGCCTCATTGCGCGTGAGTCGATACGAGCCGCCTGCCGCGCCACCCGTAAAGGTCAGCGTCAGCCTCATGTGATCGCCAACAGGCTCAGAGCGGGCCGTCACATCGGACATAGATGCGTCCTGGACTTCAGCCAGGGTGCCCGAAGCAGCATCGGCCCGGTAGTACTTGGTTTCGACAAGTTCGCAGAGCGGCTCATCCGGCATGCCGCCCTCAACATCGGGAAAATCATAGGTATACGACTGGCCCTTTTCGAGTGTGACATTGCTCGGAAGCGCGCAGTCCGTGTAGCGGGAAACCACGGTCGTATTGACCCTAACGTCGCTGCCGCCAACAACATCGGTCACGCCGCAGGGCATGATGGCGTTGCTCGCCGGCATGGCGGCGTTTTCGTCGCCAGAAGCGTTTTGCCCAGCGAGCGCAGCACCGCTAGACTCATTGGCGGCATCGGCTGGGATTGTCTGCTGAGGCTCAGCGGTGGCTTGCGCCGCCGGAGCAGCATCGGTTGCAGGCGCGGTCGAAGCGGCTGGTGCGGTCGTTGCGGCCGTATCCTCCGCAACCGTCGGCGTCACCGGAGCCGCGGCAACCTCATCCGTCCCAGCGGCGGGATCGGCGCATTCCGTCGCCAGCGCCACGCTCGGCAGCAGCAGCTGGCCGACCATAAGCGCACACGCTCCAGCGCAAGCGATTTTGGCACCCACACAACGCCAAGTACCGTGAACCAGCGAACAGGTGCGCTCACGCTGAGTTTGCTTTCCAAAGTGGCTTCCGCACATAACGGCCTCCTTGGTCGTAGGGGCATACCACCACAAAGGTGCCTGTCCTCTTTGTGGTGGTCCTGTACCACCAAGATGTGTCAATTGACTCCGTATGCCTAGGTTCGTAGATGTGAACCTAGGCCTCTACCTGCGGTTTCATTCAATATGATTTCACCATCGCCACACTCGTCCCGGGAACGCTACAATCGAGGACACGATCATTCGTCCACCCAAAGGACCGTCCTTGAACCTGAGCAGGCCTAAAATCAAAGCGCTTCTGGCACTCGCGCTCTTCACCTTCGCCTTCCTTGCCGCCGAGTTTCGCTTCGACGTCAACGTCGGGCTGCTCGCCGGTGCCGAACGCGTTGTGATCGCACAGGGCTTTATTCTGGGCGCGAGTGTACTCGGCTTTATCGGATACGCGCCGCTGCTCGGGCTCGCACAGCGCGAAGGCCACTCACTGGCAGCCGCCAACGCCGCTGTTCCCATCGCCATCCTGGGATTGACCCAGATCCAGTCCCCCACGGGTCCGCTTGCCCTCGAGATTCTGGGCTGCGTGGCCTTCTTTGGACTCGGCCTGCTGGGTGCCGCTGCTCACCACGCCTTTTCGTTGGCATTCCAAGATGACCCCAAGCTCGCCACCGGTGCGGGAGCGGCCTATGCCGCGGGCATCCTGATGCAGTTCGCCATCAACCTGCTCGATTGCGGCGGCATCGCAGAGCTCATCGTCCTTGGCACAACGACTATCGCCATCTCCGTCCTCAGCGTCGTTCCCCAAAAGGCCGCCGAGAGCTCCAGCCCCGCCATCAATCCCTTTGCCGAGCCCTCGCACGCCCTCGCCAAGCAGGCGTGCTGGAGTATCGCGCTCGTCATGATTCTCGCCTGCCTGTTCTCGACGCTCGATGACGTCGTCACGTTTTCCAACGCCCACGGCACCATCGCCGTACAGACCTGGCCGCGCCTCTTTTTGGCGGCGAGCGGTCTCGTCGCCGGTATCGACTTTGATCTTGCCGAGCGTCGCTACATGGGCCTCATCATGCTCGGCGTCACGGTACTTTCCACCATCTCGATCTTAGCCGTGGAAGCCGGCGCCGACCCCAACTTGGGCCTCATCGTCTTTTATCTGAGTTCGGGCTTTTTTGTCACGTTCTTTACCGCCACGTTTACGCAGCTGGCGCCGCGCATGCATACGCCCGCACTGTGGGCTAGCATGGGCCGCGCAGCCAACAACGTGTGCGCGTTCACTACGTCGGGCATCTCGCTGGCACTTGTGACCTCGGGCAATGTCGCCCTCATCATGATCGGCGCGCTCATGCTGCTTGTGGCGGCTAGTGTGGCGTTTGTAGCCGCGGGCCTGTTCCGCCTGCCCCAAACCGAGCAGGAGCGCGAACACCAGCAACGAGCCGAGAAAGCGCTCGCTGCGCCGAGCATCGAGGAGCAGCGCCAGGCCTTCATCGCCAACCACGCTCTCACCCCGCGCGAAGTTGACGTGCTCATAGCCGTGACCCAGGACGAACGCCCGCTCAAGCAAATCGCCGAGGAACTCGGCATCTCGATGCGCATGGTACAGCGCCACCTGAGTTCTATCTACCAAAAGACCGACACGCAGACGCGCGCCGGTCTCACCAAGGCCTTCCCCTCTGCCTAAAACAAAAACCGCTACAACGGGGCCTGTCCCCTTTGTAGCGGTTTGAGCGGAGCAGAAGGTCACTCTGCCAGTTTGTCTCAGTCTGTAACAGATAGGGCCCTAAAAGCAGGCTTATTGTTACAGATCGAGACAGCTAAAGGACATGAAGAGATCCTTCGCAGCAACAACCCCCTAACAAAGCGATGCCACATATCGGCCGAAGCCTGGCAATGCAAACTCAAAACGCCCTTGCAGAGGCTCTTCAATTACCCCAGCCTCTACCAGACGCTTTTTATACGTTGAAATCGAACCGGAACTCTTCTTAAGCCTCGCTGCCAGCTCTTGCCTGGTCGTCGTCCCAACCGGATTCATTGCACGAAGAAATTCAAGGTCCCCTCGTGAAAGTTCCGCCGCTGTTGAAGCGAAAACTCGCGATTCCAGCTCCTCTTGCGCAAGTTTCGCGCCTCGTTCGACATCCTCAATAGAAACCTCGGAGGCTTGGCGCGAAGCATTCCATGCCCGATACCCCACCAACTGGAACATAAACGGAAAGCCATCGATCGCCTTGGCAGCGAGGTCGATCGCCTCATCGGAAATCGTCTTGCCGCCGTCCTCAATCGTTAGTCGAAACGCTTCCTTTACCTCAGTCGGTGAAATTGATCCCAGTGAATGTTGAGCCGCACGACGAAGAAACGATGTCGATTTCCCCGTCAGCAACGCCAGCACGCGAAACGGCAGCCCCGCCATAAGCAAAGCTACCTTTTTATTCTCGCTTACAAAGTGCTGGTAGGTAGTAACAAGCTCCGTCATTTGCGCAAACGATGCATCCACTTCGTCAACGGCGATAAGCACCCCGGTGTCAGTCGCTTCAAGCTGAGCAAACAAAGCGTTCATCTTAGTGCGCCAGTTAGCGTCCTCAAATTCAATATCGATGTTTTCCCAGCTCATGCTTCCTACGGGGGCAATGCCGACACTGTTCACACGCCTAGAAGCGGGCTTTTCGATCAGATGGGCAGCTGATTCGTTGAGGCGCTGCAAAATGTCTTCGAGCATCCCCTCCGAGGCCGTCACATTCGCTGTAATCCAGCCCTCTTGCTGGGCGCGGTACGACAGATATGCCAAAAGCGCCGTTTTACCTGTACCACGCGCACCATAGAAAACCGAGCAAAGATTGGGATCGGAATCGTCATTTTCAAACGCCAGCACCATATCATCGATGATTTGCTCACGGCCGGCCATATACGCCGGTACACGTCCGAACATCGGAGTGAATGGATTTGCCTGCCTGTACGCCGTCGGTGCCGCCATAAAGCCTCCCTTGAACTCATTCAACTTAATTATGCCCCTACGATCTTTAATTTCTTTGAGTATCTTTGAGTTTTTTGAGCATCCTTGAGTTCTTTGAGCGACCGACCCCGGCAGAACCAGTTGACTTTCTCTGCCTAAAACAAAAACCACCACAAAGGTGCTGTCCCCTTCGTAGTGGTTTTGGTCGGTTAGCCTTCAAACTGCGCTACTTTGTAGCGGTAGGCAGCGGCGATAACGTCTTTACAACCCTCGCGGCCCAGCTTGGCGCGGTTGACTACGATATCCTTACCGCTCGTCATCTTCCACTTGCCGGCACTGTAGCGCTTATAGAACGCCTCGCGCGCCTTCTGCTGCTGCTTGACCAGCTTGGCGCCTTTCTTTTTATTAAGGCCACGCTTCTTGCGCACGATCTCGACGCGGTCCTCAAAGGGAGCGGTCACCAACACGGCAATGTGGTTAGGATTGTTGCGCAGCAGGTAATCCGACAGACGGCCCTCGATAATGCAGCTCTCGGTCTCGCCCAAGTCCAAAATCACCTGGCTCATCTTCTGGAACAACTTATCCGAGTACGAACGCGCATCGTAGCGGTCGGGCAGAAACGCCATGTTCTCCACGGCCAGACGCTCGTCATAGGCGGCCATCTTGTCGAGCGACTCGCCCGCGCGCAGCGACGCGCGCACCAGCAGCTCGTTATCGTACAGCGGAATCCCCAACTCGTCGGCAAGCATGCGACCAATCTCGTGGCCCTCGGCGCCAAAGTCGCGCGCGATGGTAATGACCACAGGATTCTTCTTATTCTCCAGATCGCTCATCGCGATTCCTTTCTCTATGTGGCAAAGGGACTGTCCCTTTGCCACATTCTACGCTGCCACCATTCGCCTCTGATATGCGCGAACCAGCAGCGAGATACCAAAGTTGAGCACAAAGTACATCGCAAACACCAGGCCGTAGAGCATAAGCACCTGCGACAGATCGATCGCGTGGGCCATCACGACGTTTGCCGTGTACATGAGTTCGGCCACGTTAATGCCCGAAAGATACGAGCTGTCCTTAATGACGGTCGTGCACTGGCTAAACAGCGCCGGAATGATCGTCTTAAACGTTTGTGGCAGAATGATGTAGCGCATGGTGGCAAAGAAGCCGAAGCCCTGGCTCTGCGCCGCCTCAAACTGGCCGCGCGGAATCGAGTTGAGGCCGCCGCGCACAATCTCGGCCATAACAGCGCTGGTAAACAGCGTAAAGGCGATGGTCGAAATCACGATGTCCAAACCCTGCACCGTAAAGTAGATAAACAGGATCCACAGCAAGTTCGGCGTGCAGCGGAACAGCTCGATATAGGCGCTCACCAAAATACGGAACGGGCGGGGCGCATAGCTTTTAACGAGCGCCAGCATCGTGCCAAAGATAAGCGAGAAAAAGATCGACAGCGCCGAGATCTCGATTGTCTTAACAAAGCCACCCCAGATGTAGAGCAGGTTGGTCGCGTTGAAGATTTCCATGCGCTAGGCCTCCTCAACGTTGTCGAGCCCCAGCTCGGCCAGGCTCACGCCGCGCGGACGCTCCTTGGAGCGGAGCTCGAGCCACTGCACCAGCATGGCGAGCGGAAAGCAGATGATGAAGTACATAAGGCAGCAGACGATATATCCCTGCAGGTAACCGTACAGACTCACAAAGTTGTCGGAACGGTACATAAGGTCGCCGCCGGCCACGAGCGCCAGCACCGACGTGTTCTTGACCAGGTTGAGCGCCTGGTTACACAGCGGCGGCAGAATGATCTTGAATGTCTGGGGCAGCACGATGTACCAGTACGCCTGCGCACGGGTGAAGCCCTGGCTCTGGGCCGCCTCCATCTGACCGCGCGGAACCGCCTCGATACCGGTGCGGATGACCTCCGAGATGTAGGCCGCGTGATACAGGCCCACACCCAAGAAGCCCAGCACGAACGGCGCGATGCGCACCGGCTGGTCGGCACCGGTTATGGCCTGCAAAAACTGCGGACCGGCCATGTACATAAAGAGCACCTGCACGGGCAACGGGGTGTTCTGGTAAAACTCCACGTACACGCGGCTTATGGCGCGCAGCACGCGCGAACGAGTGGTAGAGAACACGCCCAGCAGCGTGCCCAGCACCAGCGACAGCAGCAGGCCGGCAACGACCACCTGCAGCGTCACGCCAAAGCCCTCCCAGAAGGGCCCCATGTTTTGGAATGTCGTCGACCAACGGTCGGCGTCAAATAATCCTTCGAGCATTTGATTCCTTCCTTGGACGATGCGCCTATACAAGACCCCAGGTCTTGACCTCTTGGTCGAGCCAGCCGTCGGCCAGGCGATCGCAAATCACCTGATCGACCACGGCCGAAAGGCCGCAGCCCTTCTTGGTCGCCACGCCGTAGCCCTGCTCGCCAAACTTGACCTCGGGCTGCAGCAACTCAACGGTCTCGTTCATGTAACCGGCCAGCGTGGAGCGGTCCATGGCAAAGACGTCGATATTGCCGGCGTCGAGCGAACTCTTGATGATGGGGTAGCCGCTAAAGGCCCTAAACTCGGGCTTGCAGCTAAAGCCGTTGTCCTTGATCATCTGCTCGATCAGGCCCTGCGTGGTAGCGCCCTGGCTCACGCCGATGACCTTGCCGTCCAAGTCCTCAATCGAGGTAAAGCCCGAACGCTTCTTGACCATAAGTCCCACGTAGTCGGTGCGGTACGGCGTCGAGAAATCCCAGCTCTTCTTGCGCTCGTCGGTGATGGTGTAGGTCGCCGCAACCACGTCGAGTTGGCCGTTATCGATCAGCGGGCCGCGCGTCTTGGGCGTTACATCGGTAAACTCGACAAGCTCCTGGGCACGGGCCTCCTTGTAGCTCACGCCAAAGACGGCAGCGGCGATCTGGTAGCACAAATCGACTTCCATGCCCTCAAAGCGGCCCTTGGCGGTGTCGTAATAGCCATAGCCGGGAACGTCCTTCTTAACGCCGGCATTCAGATGGCCACGCGACTTGATGGCCGCAAGCTTGGACCCCTTGTCGGAGCCCTCGCCGCTGGTGGAGTTGCCGCAACCGGCAAGCGCGGTCCCCGTCAGCGCAAGCATACCGGCACCAGCCAGCTGCAAAAAGTGACGGCGCGACACGGCCGCCCTCGTCATATCCGTCATGTCCATCACCGCGCCTAGTGCAGAATCTTGGACAGGAACTCGCGGCAGCGCGGGTTCTCGGGGTTATCGAAGAAGTGTTCGGGCGTGCCCTCCTCCAGAATGCGGCCGTCCTCCATAAAGATGACGCGGTCGGCCACCTGGCGCGCAAAGCCCATCTCGTGCGTCACGCAGATCATGGTGATGTCCTCCTGCGCGAGCTCAATCATAACGTCCAGAACCTCCTGGACCATCTCGGGGTCGAGCGCCGAGGTCGGCTCGTCAAACAGGATGATGGGCTGCTTGGTGCACAGGGCACGGGCGATGGCGATGCGCTGCTGCTGACCGCCCGAGAGATTCTGCGGATACTCGCCGGCCTTATGCGCCATGCCAACACGCTTGAGCGCGGCAACAGCGATCTCGGTCGCCTCCTCCTTGCTCTTCTTTTGCAGCTTGATGGGCGCGAGCGTCAGGTTGCCGAGCACCGTCATGTTGGGATACAGGTTGAACTGCTGAAACACCATGGAACTATACTTGCGAGCCATCTCCAGGTGATTCTTTTTGGTGAGCGGCGTACCGTCGATGACGACCTCGCCCGACGTGGGCTCCTCCAGATAATCGACGCAACGGATGAGCGTCGACTTACCCGAACCGGAAGGCCCGATCATTACGAGCTTCTCGCCGCGCTTGACGGTGAGATTGATATCTTTGAGCACATGCAGGTCGCCAAAGTACTTGTTGAGATGCTTGATCTCGATCATGTCTGCCATGAATGTCCCTTCCCTGCGTTTACACGAGTTGAACTATTGTACGGAAAGAACCGCGTTTCCGCAGCCCACACTACATTCCCGTAAAGAACCCGCAACCTTCCACCCACTCATTGGGGACAGACTTAAATGAGTACCCGCTCATTGGGCACTCATTTAAGCCTGTCCCCAATGAGCGCCCAATGACCAGCCAGGGGAGGCGCCCTTCATCGGCCGACAAAAAAGGGCGCGACCGCAATGGTCACGCCCCTCAGCATCGGCTATGTGTCGGTCAGCCCTTAAGACAGCTTTGCTCCGACGATCTTTGCCGCGGCCGGCTTATCGAAGTTGCCGCCGGTGGCCTTGCCGAGTGCTCCCATGACCTGGCCCATCTGCTTCTTGGAAGTAGCGCCCAGCTCGGCGATAACCTGCTCGATCAGGGCCTCGAGCTCCTCGCCCGAAACCTGTGCGGGCAGCAGGCTCTCCAGAATCTTGACCTGCTCGGTCAGGTTGTCGGTACGCTCCTGGTCGGTGCCGGCCTTGATGGACATCTCCAACGTCTCGCTCGTCTGCTTGATCAGACGCTTGATCATGCTGTTGACGTCTTCCTCGGTCACATCGCGGCGCTCGTTAACCTCGATATTCTTCACCTCGGCCTTGACCTGGCGAATGATGGACAGGCGAACCTTGTCCTTGGCCTTCATGGCCGCGATCATTTCCTTCTGCAGCTCTTCGTTGGTCATCTGCAAATCCTCTCTAATAGCGTGGGCGGCACTCGCGCGAGCACCGCCCCATGATTACTCAGTCGTCGACGAATCGTCGGTCGAACTCTTGGTGACGCCCTTCAGGCTGACGTTGTATGGCACGTCTTTGGGCATGGGATTAACGGTGATGTCGGCATCCTTCTTGTACTGCTCTAGCCACTCGCTGTACGCGGTGCTGGCCGCCTGCGTCTTCACCACGTTGGAGACATACTTCTTGATGTCCTTGGGTACCTGCTTGATGTCATCAACCTGATTATCGACATGGAAGTAGTCGGTGCACTTGATGATGTGGTAGCCATAGGTCGACTCGACGAGTTCGCTCACGTCGCCCTTGTTGAGCCCCTCGAGCGCCGTCTGGTAGCTGTCGACAAAGGTGGTGAGCTTATCCCAGCCCACATCGCCCTTCTTATCCTTGGAGCCGGTATCGTCGGAGTACTGCTCAACGGCGTCCTCAAAGCTCAGCTCACCGGAGTTGATCTTGTCCAGGCACTCCTGCGCCTTGGCCTTGGCGGCGGCCTTGTCCTCGTCGGAAGCGTCGGAATCGACCTTGATCAGGATGTTCGACGAGCGGCGGGCGTCATTGTAGTTGGACAGGTTCTCGTTGATGTAATCGACAATCTCGCTGTCCTTGGGCTTGCTTGTGGGCGCTACCGCATCCTTGAGTTTCTGCTGCGCCAGACTCTCCTTGAGCGAATCCTTGTAGGTGTCCTCGGTATAGCCGTAGGTCTTGAGGGTCTTCTTAAAGGCCTTGGCACCGCCCGCGCTCTTGCACGCGTCCTTCCAAGCCTTCTCGACCTCCTCGTCCGACACCGTCACGCCGTTCTCCTTCTGCGCCTGTTGAAGCAGAATCTGCTGCGTGTAGGAGTCGATGAGTTGCTTGCGGTACTTCTTGGGCGTGAGGTCGTTGTCAACCAGATACTGCGCCCAATCCTTATCCTTGGTGTAGCCGTAGGACGTGCGCATGCTCATGATTTGCTTGGTCACGGTGTCCTCGGTAAGGTTGGTGCCGTTGATAGTAGCAGCAACACCGCCGGTCAGCTTGTAGCCCGAGGTGTCCTCGGCCTGCGACATAAGGCCGGAGCACGCCATGGCCGAGACGGAAAGCAGCATTGCCAGCACGCCAATGACCACCAGGACGATCTTGACGGTCTTAGACACGTACGTCTTGCGCTGCTTCTTACGAGAGCTGGAGGCAGCGCGAGCCTGCTGCTCGGGCGTCGGCGCGGCCTCGGGGTTCTTTTTCTTATTTGCCATAGTTGGCCTTTCGCATAACGAATCGAACAAACGCCATTGTGTCACAACGCGGCCCCCGCGGCACACTTGGTGCGTTGGGGACAGGTTAATCTGCACCATTTTGGTGCAAAGGGGACAGCTCTGGCAGCCGGCAGTTAGGGACAGTCCCCAAGTGCCGGCTTAGCCCCACCTTAGAAGTGACGGCGGATGGCGTCGACCATGCCCTGGGGCGTGGTCTGGCCGAGCACGTCGGCTGCGGCATCGGCGTCCATAAAGATATTCATGAGCGCCTGCAGGGCCTCGACCTGGCCGCCCGGCTCGGCGATGCCCAGATTGATGACGATCTGCGCCGGCACCGGAGCGCCCATGCCAGCCATAGCGTTAAATGTCACGGACGCGGCGGGCTTCACCACCGCGATATAGGGCTTGGCCACAAACCCCGGATCGGCATGCGGAATGGCAATGTTTGCCGCCGGCATGGCGAGACCCGTGGGATAGGCATCCTCGCGCGTGCGAACGGCGTCGAGCCAACCGGACGCAATGTAGCCACGCGGTGCAAGCTCGCCCTCGAGCCGCGCAAACACCTCATCCGGCGTTGCACACTCCCAATCAAAAAACACCAGCTCAGGCGTAAACAGCGCTTCGTTATCCGCCATGCGCTCACCTCTCTCATCTAGTCACCTGCGACGTTCTTGAATGACCAGTCGTTAAAGACCGTTCCCGATGACTACCCAAAACAAAAGGTGGCCACGCGCGCCTTGGCGCCAATGACCACCCTGACTACTCGGCTAAATTGTACTGTGCGCCGCTAGCCGCGAGGCGCGTCAATTGCGACCTTGCCGCTCTCCAGCACGTGGACGCGGCCGTCGGCGAGCATTTGCACGACCTCGGGATACAGCACGTGCTCAATCGCGTGGATGTGCTCCTCGAGCGTGTCGACATCCCAGCCCTCCTCAACAGCCAGCGCACGCTGGGCGATGATGGGACCGTTGTCGTAGATCTCGTTGGCAAAATGCACAGTCACGCCAGTTACCTTGACGCCGCGCGCAAAGGCATCGTCAATCGCATGCGCACCGGTAAAGCTCGGCAGCAGCGCCGGATGCAAGTTAACCACGCGGTTGGGAAACGCCGCCAGTAGAGGCGTGTGCACCATGCGCATGTAGCCGGCCATGACCACATACTCGCAGCCGCGCTCGAGAAGCTCGTGCGCGATGACCTCGTCGGCGGCAATAGGGTCGGCATAGACATCCTTGGACAGCGTGAGCGTCTGGATGCCCGCACGCTCGGCGCGCTGCAAGCCCTTGGCCGAAGGACGGCTCGACACCACGAGCTCAATCGAAGCGTTGAGCTTGCCGGCGGCGATCAGATCGATCAGCGCTTGCAGGTTGGTACCCGAACCGCTGATGAGCACACCGATCTTGAGCGGCTTGGCCGTATCGGTGCCGGTCGGACGGGTATAGGGCACAAAGTCCAGGCCCTCGGCGGCAGCCATCTGCTCGTTAGCGCTCATCAGAGTACACGACCTTACCGGAGCCCTCGACGCACTCGCCCACGCGGAACGGCTTCTCACCCAGCGCGACCAGGGCCTCGGTAACCGCGGCCTCGTCCTCGGGGGCGACGATCAGGCACAGGCCAACGCCCATGTTGAAGGTCTTGCATGCCTCGTTGGGCGCGAGCTCGGCCTGGCGCGACACGTAGGTGATGACGGGCGGAACGTCCCAACCCATCTCGGCACCGTTGCGGGTGACCACGGCGTCGACGTCGTCGGCAAGCGCGCGGTTGAGGTTCTCGGTAATACCGCCGCCAGTGATGTGGGCAATGGCATGAACGTTGGCGCCACCGCGTAGCAGCTCCAGAATCGGCTTGACGTAGATGCGCGTGGGGGCCAGCAGAGCGTCTGCCAGCGATGCGCCGCCGAGCTCCTCGAGCGGACGGCTCAGCTCCTCGGCCTTAGCGGCGGCCTCGGGCGTGCCCGGCTTAATGCCGTCGACGCCGATGACCTTGCGCACGAGCGAGTAGCCGTTGGAATGCACGCCGGTGGAGGGCAGGCCCAGAATCACGTCGCCGGGACGGACATTCGCGGGGTCGAGCATCTTGGGACGATCGACGACGCCCACGGTAAAGCCGGCAAGGTCGTAGTCGGCCGGAGCCATGACGCCGGGGTGCTCGGCCATCTCGCCGCCCACGAGCGCGCAGCCCGCGAGCTTGCAGCCGTCGGCCACACCCTTGATGATCTTTGCCATGTGCTCGGCCTCAATGTGGCCGATGGCAACGTAGTCCAGGAAGAACAGCGGCTCGGCGCCCGAAGCCAAAATGTCGTTGACGCACATGGCGACCAGGTCCTGGCCCACCGTCTCATGACGATCCATGATCTGGGCGAGCACAAGTTTGGTGCCCACGCCGTCGGTACCGCTGATCAGAATCGGGTCTTCCATATCCTTAAGCGCGGCGGCCGAGAACAGGCCACCAAAGCCACCGATACCGCCGATGACCTCGGGACGGTTGGTGTCCTTAACCATTTGCTTAATGGCGTCGACGGCGCGGCCGCCCTCGGCGGTATCGACGCCGGCGTCCTCATACGTCACATGCTTGCTGTCGCTCATCTGAGCCTTCCTCTCCCACTACCGTGGCGCCGCGCGGGCGCCAAACGGTGCTCATAGTTGCGTTCATTTTGGCGCGCGCCATAACAGCACGCGCCGTCATATCAACAAAACAGCAGGTAAAACCTACCAAAATAAACCTGTCCCTACATGGCAGGTTTTAGGCCTCGCCGTGCTCCTCTTCCCAGCTGCGGTCGTCGTATTTCTCGACCACGGCGTCGTCGTCAAAATGCAGTGGCTTGTCCAGGTTGCGGGGCTTGAAGCCCTCCATGAACTTGTCGCGGCCAAAGCTCTCGGGAATCGCCACGGGGTAGCGTCCGGTAAAGCACGCATCGCAGTAACCGCCCTTGGGCATGACCTTCAGCAGGCCCTCGACCGAAAGGAAGGCCAGCGAATCGGCACCGATATACTCGCAAATCTCGTCGACCGTCTTGTTGGCGCTGATAAGCTGCGACTGCACGTCGGTATCGATACCGTAGAAGCACGGCCAGATGACCTCGGGCGAGTTGATGCGGATGTGAATCTCCTTGGCGCCGGCGTTGCGCAGCATCTTGACGAGCTGCACCATGGTGGTGCCGCGGACGATGGAGTCGTCGATGACGACCAGGCGCTTGCCCTCGATGTTGTCGCGCAGCGGGTTGAGCTTCATGCGCACGCCCATGGCGCGCAGCTCCTGCGTGGGCTCGATAAACGTACGGCCCACGTAGCGGTTCTTGATAAGGCCCTCGCCAAAGGGAATACCGCTCTCGTGCGAATACCCCTCCGCGGGCGGCAGGCCGGAGTCGGGCACGCCGATGACCAGGTCGGCCTCGACGGGCTCCTCATGTGCCAGCTGACGACCCATGTCATAACGGCAGGCGTAGACGCTCTTGCCGTTCATGATGGAGTCGGGGCGAGCGAAGTAGACCTGCTCAAAGATGCAGTTAGCAGGCTCTTCGGCGGCAGGCACGCCCTGCTCGGACACAAGGCCCTCGGCGCTGATGCGCAAAATCTCACCGGGACGGACGTCGCGGACGTACTCGGCGCCCACAATATCGAGTGCGCAAGTCTCGGAGGCGACGACCCAGCCGCCGGCGCGGGTGACATGGGTGGTGGCGTCAACCGTCGCGGCGCCGTCCTGCGACGGCAGCTGCGAAACGGATGCGGCATCGGCCTGGTCCAGGCCCTCGTCCACCAGCTTGCCCAGCACGAGCGGGCGAATGCCGTGCGGATCGCGGAATGCGTAGAGCGCCTGCTCGTTGATGAGCGTCATGGCGTAGCCGCCGCGCACGAGCTCCATGGTCTTGCGAATGCCCTCGCGCAGATGGCCTGTACGCTGAGTAAAGTAGCCGATGAGTTTGGTCGCGACCTCGGAATCCGAGTTGGAGAGGAACGGCACGCCCAGCTCGATCAGCTGACGGCGCAGCTCGTCGGTGTTGACGAGGGTGCCGTTGTGCGCGAGCGCGATAATGACGCTATTGATGGTAGAGAGGTGCGGCTGAGAGGCTTCCCAGCTCTTGGCGCCAGCGGTGCCGTAGCGCACATGACCCACGGCCAGCTGACCGGAGAGCGTCGACAAGTCGGCATTGGAGAACACGCGGTCGAGCAGGCCTAGGTCCTTGCGGACCATAACCGTGCCGCCGTCACCAACAGCGATTCCCGCCGATTCTTGGCCACGGTGCTGCAGTGCACGCAGGCCAAAGTACGTCAGTCGAGCCACGTCGCGATCGGGCGCCCACACACCAAAAATGCCGCATTCCTCATGCAGCTGGTCGGAGTCCGGATCATACGTCGACATGGCGTTCACCTGTCCCGCGGCACGCTCGGCCGCGCGGATGGTTTCTTGAGACATGGCATCCCCTCAGAGCCTCGTATTTTGGCGTTACCCGCCTTATTATACGCACGGCGCGACGCGCTCCCCCGCGCATGAGCAGCGCTTTTTAAAAGCCCACCGAGCTAATAATCCGTTTTGCGGCCAAACATTTTATCGGTCTGTCCAGTGCAAGCGCCCACGCCCCCATATGGCCGCCGCGCCCACCGTTGGGGATTGCAAAGTTGCAATTGGGACGTTCGTCCTGTCTTTTGGCAGGTCGGCGGCGTATCCTAGTAACCTAGGACAAAGCGAGAAAGGTTCTGTATGGATCGAAACGAACTCGACCCCAGCGTCCCCAGCGCCACGGAGGTCAAGAAGACTCCCCTCATCATTAAGGTGTACGCCGTCCTGTGCATCCTGTCCGGCGTGGGCACACTCCCGTCGGTCGCCGCCTTTATGTGGCAGGTCATCACCGCGCTCATTAACGGCAACGCCGCCGCCAAGCTCGGCGACAATATGCTGGTCTTGGTTGGACTCATCGTCGCCGGCATCATGCTCTCTGCGGCAAGTGCCGTCATCCTGATCATTTTTGGCCTGGACCTTATCAAAAATCAGCGCCGCAACGCCGCCCGCCTGTCCTATATCCTCATCGCATTCACCGTCGTCGAGCTTTTGGTCGACGTGATGCTCCAGGGCATCGGGCTCTTCTTGCTTCGTCCCGCTATTCAGCTCGGTATCCTCATCGCGCTTTCAGCCACCGTCGATCCTACGCTTCGCCAGGAGCGCGAACTGCAGCGCCGCCTGCAGGAGATGCTCGACCGCGATGCCGCCGCCGAGGGCATGCTCGGCCGCGACGAAACCGGCGAGGGCTACATCAAGCTCAACTACTTCAACCTGTTCTGGGTATTCCTCGTCTGCTGCGTGCTCGGCCTGATCGCCGAGGACATCTGGCACATGACGGTCGTCGATCCAGGCGTCTACCAGGACCGCGCCGGCATGCTGTTTGGTCCCTTCAGCCCCATCTATGGCTTTGGTGCCGTACTCATGACCATGGTGCTCAACCGCTTCTATAAAAAGAACCCCATCATCATTTTCCTGGTAAGCGCTGTGCTCGGCGCGAGCTTTGAGGTGTTCGTGGGCTGGTTTATGCAGACCTCATTTGGTGTGGTCTCGTGGAGCTACTCGCATATGAAGCTCTTTGGCATGCCCGACCCACTCGCCGTCCTTACGGGCGGACGCACCTGCACGGGCTTTGCCTGCCTGTGGGGCCTGGGCGGACTCATCTGGATCAAGCTGCTGCTGCCCAGATTGCTCAAACTCATCAACATGATCCCGTGGAAAAGCCGCTACTCGGCTACCGTTATCTTTACCGTCATTATGCTGGTCGACGGCGTCATGACGCTGCAGTCGCTCGACTACTGGTACCAGCGCGTCAACGGCACGGAGCCGGATATTCCCGTCGCGCAGTTCTACGGCAAATATTTCGATAACGACTACATGGAAAACCGCTTCCAGAGCATGACCATGAGCCCCAAGGATGCGACGCACGTGTAGCGCCACGCAATGCCGAGATTTTCCAACGCACAGAAAAGCCCGCTGGCAGACTGATTGAACTGCCAGCGGGCTTTTGCTATAGATGGACTCTAATTAATCGCAAAGTCCTATGCCTCGCGCTCGACCTCGCTCACACACTCATTTTTGATGGTACCGACGAGCGCCTGCAGCGCATCGACCACATGCGGGCGAATGTCCCCGCCAATGAGCACAAGCATGATGTCATCGCCCACGGCAAGCTCGCCGCTCGCCAGCCACACGCGCACATAACCGATACCCGGCATCGCGCGCGTAGCCTCGATAGCGGCCTGCACCTTTTCGGCATCGAAGCCAAACACCATGCCGCCCACCTTATGTCCAGGCGCCACACCATCTGTCTCGACCCCACGCACCTCGGCCTTGGGCGTCGCACGCACCACGCCGTTGTGTGTCAGGTACATCCCACAATCAGCCGCCGAAACATCGGCCTTGGCTTCGCGCAGCCAAGCATCAACCGAAGGCATCGATTTGCCACTTTCAAGCATCATTTCTCCTTTTTACCGTCGTCGAGTAGCTCATTTGGGACGGGGCTCTTTTAGCTACTCTCAACAATCTATTCCTCGACCGGCGTGAGCACCATGACTGCGCGCGTATTGCTAAATGACAGCGAACGGCAGGTCACAAGCGTTACGACCTTGGTTGCCGAAGCGGCACGATCGGTGGCGTCACTCGCCACGGCAGAGGCACCGTCGAGCATCTCGGACAGGTAATTCTTCAGTCCGTCATCGCCTTCAAAGTTGGGCGTGCGCGCCTTGGCAAACGTGTCCTCGACCACCTTGGTCGCCAGCGGACGCAACTTATACGTCGCATCGCGCGTGATGTAGTACACGTATTCCATGCTGTCGAACGTCGCTTGATCGGTCGTATCCGAAATCACGTTGAACATCGAACCGTCGTTCATGTGATGACCGTAAATCGTGGTCTGCTGATCCACCATGCCCGGCGCGGTATCGTCGCTATCCAAGAAGATGGCTCCCGAGGCATTGGCGGTGCCGTCGAACAGCGTGTTGAGGTACTTGGAGTTGTTGTTGGTCTGTACCACGGGGTAGTTGATGTTGGTGCCGGGCGCGTAAATCCAACCCACAACCTCGGGATTTGTCTGGGCAAGCGCATTGAAGTCGATAATTGGCACGCCACTGGCGTCCTTGTCGCTCACATATTGCTTTTCGATTTTTTGATACGACTCGCTCGCCTGCTTATAGCCAATCTGCGCGTTGATAAAGATGGCGGCCGCAGCAACGATTAGGCCAATGCCGATGATGATGAGCAGAATGGGAATGACGGAGCGGCGCTTTTTGCGCGGCGGCTCGGTATAGCTCGATGGCGCGGCATGCGTCGAAGAGCGAGGTGGCTTCTTGGCCGTACTGTATGACGAAGGGCGATATGCAGCAGGTGTATCCTGGCGGCGATGCTTAGCCGGCGTCACGGGGCGTGGCGTGCGCGGCTGCTGAGGAGAGGATGCCCGACCCTGCTGCGGCGCGTGGGCTGCTCCCGACTTGGCTGGATCGGGAATCCGAGAAGCCGAAAAACGCTTTCCCTGATAGTCGGACATGGCTCTCCTTATGCTGCAAATAGACTGGCAGAGCGCTTAGGCGTCAGCCATCTCCTGCTTCATCTTCTCGATAACCTTGCGGTACTCGGGGTCGCATGCGCCCAGAATCTGCGTGGCGTAAATGGCAGCGTTCTTGGCACCGTTGATGGCCACACAGGCAACGGGCACGCCCGAAGGCATCTGCACCATCGACAGCAGCGAGTCCATACCACCCAGATCGCTCGTCTTCATAGGCACGCCGATAACCGGCAGCGGCGTAAACGCAGCCACGACACCGCCCAGGTGAGCAGCCTTGCCAGCAGCAGCGATAATCACCTTGATACCGCGGTCGGCAGCAGTCGAGGCCCACTCATGGACCTTCGCCGGCGTGCGATGTGCGCTCGCAATGACGAGCTCATAGGGCACGCCCAGTGCCTCGAGCTCGGCGGTGCAACCTTCCATAACGCCCAGATCGGACTTGGAGCCCATGATGATCCCGACAACCGGCTTTTGATCTGCCATAAACAAAGACCTCCTGTTGAGAGCGGTGACGCGGCGAATCCGCGGCCCTTAACTACTGAGAGTAGTATAGCTGCTCCCGTCCCTGCGGTCTTTGTGGCGCTTCGCGGGCGGGCCAGGCTTTATCTTCACTCCGGTTGCTTCGCAAAGTCGTTCAGATAAAGCCTGGCCCGCCCGCGAAGCGCCCTGCGACCTACCGGGGATTGCCATGACGTACGTTGGCTGAAATATTAACGTGGGATCCGCCGTTCGAACGAATGGCGGATCCCACACTCACTTTTTATTCAGCCCTAGTCATCGCGCAAAGCCCCTTCGGCAGCACACGGTGCGGCCAAGTCACCGCAGGCCGGGGCGGGAGGCGGTCCTTTCTCTCGGAAAACTTCGCGAAGCCCAGTTTCCGAGAGAAAGTGTCCGGCTGCCGCCCCGGCCGGCCAGGTCAACTACACCGTGTGCTGCGGCAGGTCCTGCAGGGCGATGACGTCCATGCCCATGTCGTTGGCGCTGCCGTGACCCTGCTGGTCCTCGCGCACGGCCTCGATGGCGCTCACGTACGTGTTGGCCGCAGACATCGCCGTCACGCAGGTCACGCCGCGGCGCACGGCCTCGGTACGCAGCAGGTAGCCATCACCACGAGAGCCCGGGCCGTACGGTGTGTTGATGATTACCGCAATCTTGCCATCGGCGATGAGGTCGCCGATGTTGGGGCACTCGCCGTCGTGCGGGCCGCTGATCTTCTCCACGACTTCGCACGTCACGTTGCCTCCGCGCAGCACGCGCGCCGTACCCTCGGTGGAGCAGATATCAAAGCCCAGGTAGCGCAGGATGCGGGCGACCGAAAGGATGTGGCGCTTGTCGCGGTCGCACACGCTGATGAACACCTTACCGCAGCTCGGATCGGGCAGCTTGTAGTCAATCGCCAGCTGCGTCTTGGCGTATGCCTCGGGATAGCTCTTGGCGATACCCATGACCTCGCCCGTCGACTTCATCTCGGGCCCCAGAATAACGTCGGCACCGGGGAAACGGCCCCAGGGCATAACGGCTTCCTTCATGCAGAACCAATCGAGCTGACGCTCGTCGCTCGGCAGACCCAGGCTCGCGATGGAATCGCCTGCCATGATACGCGCCGCGCACTTGGCCAGCGGCACGCCGGTGGCCTTGGAGATAAACGGCACGGTGCGGCTCGCGCGCGGGTTTGCCTCGATCACGTAGACGGTCTCGCCCTTGATGGCGTACTGCACGTTGACCAGGCCGCGGACCCCCAGCGCCATCGCGATGCGGCGCGTGGTCTCGCGGAGCTTCGTCTGCAGGCTCTCGCTAAAGCTAAACGGCGGGATGCACGTCGCGGAGTCACCAGAGTGGATACCGGCCTCCTCGATATGCTCCAGGATACCGCCGATGTAGACCTCTTCGCCGTCGCACAGGGCGTCGACGTCGGACTCGATCGCACCCTCCAGGAAGCGGTCCAGATACACCGGGTAGTCGGGGCTAATGCGCGCAGCCTCGGCCATGTAATCGCGCAGATGCTCGGCATCGTAGGCGATCATCATGCCGCGGCCGCCCAGCACGTAGCTCGGACGCACCAGCAGCGGGTAGCCGATGTGCGCGGCCACGGCCTCGGCCTCCTCAAACGAGGTGGCCTGGCCCGCCGGCGGGTACATGATGCCCAGCTTGTCGAGCAGAGCGGCGAAGCGCTCGCGGTCCTCGGCAAAGTCGATGGCATCGGGCTTGGTGCCCATAATGTTCACGCCACTCTCCTCGAGCATGCGCGCCAGCTTAAGCGGAGTCTGGCCGCCGAGCGTCACCGCGACGCCGTCGGGTCGCTCAACATCGATGACATCCATGACGTCCTCGTAGGTGAGCGGCTCAAAGTACAGGCGGTCGGACGTGTCGTAGTCGGTCGAGACGGTCTCGGGGTTGCAGTTGACCATGATGGTCTCAAAGCCGCGGGCCGCCAGCGCGTAACTCGCGTGCACGCAGCAGTAATCGAACTCGATACCCTGGCCAATGCGGTTGGGGCCGGCGCCCAGGATCATCGCCTTGGGCTTGTCCGCCGGCGTGGTCTCGTCGGGGGCAACGCACTTCTTGGCGACCGGGCTCGTGCGGTAGATGTTCTCGTACGTCTTGTAGTGGTACTCCGTGGCGCTCGAGAACTCGGCGGCGCAGGTGTCGACCGTCTTCATGCTGGGAACCACGCCCAAACCCTTGCGGTAGGCGCGCACAAAGCGCTCATCGGAGCCGGTCAGCGCGGCAATCTCGGCGTCACTCGTGCCGTACTGCTTGAGCAGACGCATCGCATCGGCGTCAATATCCTCCACACGCAGGCCGCGGATGCTCTCCTGAACCTGCACCATGTCGTTGATGCGGTTGAGGTACCACGGATCGATACCGCAGATGGCGTGGATGCGCGCAACATCCCAGCCGCGGCGCAGAGCCTCGACCACAAAGAAGATGCGGTGCTCGGTCGGGGTTGCCACGGCCTGAGCGAGCTCCTCGTCGCTCAGTTTGTCAGCACCCTCCTTGCCACCGGCGCAGATACCCTGGTGACCGTCCTCCAGCGAACGCATGGCCTTGCCGAAGGCCTCCTCAAAGGTGCGGCCGATCGCCATGATCTCGCCCACCGCCTTCATGCGCGTGGTGAGCGTGGGGTCGGTGCCCTTGAACTTCTCGAAGGCAAAGCGCGGCACCTTGACCACGCAGTAGTCAATCGTGGGCTCAAAGCAGGCAGGCGTTGCCTTGGTAATGTCGTTGACGATCTCGTCGAGCGTATAGCCCACAGCCAGGCGCGCGGCGGCCTTAGCGATGGGGAAACCCGTGGCCTTGGAGGCCAGCGCGGACGAACGGCTCACGCGCGGGTTCATCTCGATGACAATCAAGCGGCCGGTGTTGGGGTTCACGGCAAACTGCACGTTGGAGCCACCGGTCTCGACGCCGATCTTCTCCAGAATGGCGAGCGAGGCCACGCGCATGCGCTGATACTCAAGGTCGGAGAGCGTCTGCGCCGGCGCCACGGTGATGGAGTCGCCGGTGTGTACGCCCATGGGGTCGAGATTCTCGATGGAGCACACGATGATGCCGTTGCCGGCGTGGTCGCGCATGACCTCCATCTCATACTCTTTCCAGCCCTCAATGGACTCCTCGACCAGCACCTCGTGGGCGGGCGACAGCTCCAGGCCCTGACTCACGATGGAGACGAGCTCCTCGTGGGTGTGAGCGATGCCGCCGCCGGCGCCGCCGAGGGTAAAGCTCGGGCGCAGTACGCAGGGATAGCCCACGCGCTCGGCGATAGCCTCGGCGTCGGTCACGCTGTAGGCATAGCCCGAGCGCGCGACCTCCAGGCCAATCTCGGCCATGGCCTCGTTAAAGAGCTTGCGGTCCTCGCCGCGCTCGATAGCGGCCAGGTCGCAGCCGATCATCTCGACACCGTACTTGTCGAGCGTGCCGTCTTTCGCCAGCTCAACGGCGGCGTTCAGACCGGTCTGGCCGCCCAGCGTGGGCAGCAGCGCGTCCGGGCGCTCTTTCTTGATTACGCGCTCGATAAACTCGGCGGTGATGGGCTCGACATAGGTGCGGTCGGCAAGACCCGGGTCGGTCATGATGGTCGCCGGGTTGGAGTTGACCAGGATGACCTCAAAGCCATCCTCCTTGAGCACCTTGCAGGCCTGGGCGCCGGAGTAGTCGAACTCACAGGCCTGGCCAATAACGATGGGGCCCGAACCAATGACGAGGATACGCTTGATGTCAGTACGTTTCGGCATGTTAGTTCTCCTCGGTCTCGGTCGCGGCGGTCTCGGCGAAATTCCAGCCAGCAAGGCGGTCCTTCGCGGTGTCGATGTCCAGGTAGTTCTCCTCGCCGTCCATGAGTCGCGTAAAGGCGGTAAAGAGATAGTGGGCATCGGTGGGGCCGGGCGAGGCCTCGGGGTGGTACTGGACCGAGAAGCACGGGGCATCGAGCAGCTGGATGCCCTCGGCGGTGCCGTCGTTGAGGTTCACGTGCGTCAGGCGAATGCGGCCGAAGCGCTCGTTCATCACGACCGGCGCGATGCCGCGACGCACCCAGGCGCGCAGATCGCCATCGGCCGCATGCTCGGTCTCGCCGCCGGAAAGCTCCGGGATCAGTTTGCCCAGACTGGGGAACAGCAGGCCAAAGCCGTGGTTTTGCGCGGTAATCTCCACGCGACGACTCACCAGGTTCATAACCGGCTGGTTACCGCCACGGTGACCGAATTTAAGTTTTTCCATTTGGGCGCCGCACGCCAAGCTGATCATCTGGTGACCAAGGCAAATGCCAAAGACCGGTACCTTGCCGATCAACTGCTGCACCTGCTCGTAGCTCTCCACCACGGCATCGGGGTCGCCGGGGCCGTTGGATAAAAAGACGCCGTCGGGATTCATGTCGAGCACCTCACTCGCGGGCGTATCCCACGGCACGACAGTAAGGTCGCAGCCGGCACGGACCAGACCCTCCAGGATGCCGCGCTTGACGCCGCAGTCGTACGCGACCACGTTGTGGCGGGCAGGAGCGGCAGGGGCAAGCGCAAAGTCATGCGTGGCAGGCAGGTCGGCGGCCACAAACTCGTGAGGCGCGGGGCAACTTACGGTCTTCACCAGGTTCTCGCCTACCAGCGTGGGTGCTGCGGCCAGACGCTCGGCAAGCTCGTCGACGTCGAAGATCTCGGTCGAGATAATGCCCATCTTAGAACCATTGTCGCGCAGATGGCGCACCAGGGCGCGGGTGTCGACACCTTCGATAGCGACGATGTCGTGAGCGCGCAGGTACTCCGGCACGCTGACGGCCGAGCGCCAGTTAGAAGGCGTGGCGCACATGTCGCGAACGATCATGCCGCGCATGGCCGGAGCGCTCGCAGGGCGCACGGCGTCGCCGGGGAAGGCCGACTGGACGTCGGTCTCGTCGATACCGTAGTTGCCGATCTGCGGATAGGTCATGGTTACGATTTGGCCGGCATAACTCGGGTCGGTCATGACCTCAAAGTAGCCCTCGAGCGAGGTGTTGAAGCAGACTTCGCCGGTCGCGGTGCCCTCGGCGCCGCATGCACGTCCATAAAAAATGGTCCCATCCTCAAGATACAGGATGCAGGGACCGCAGGTGCCCTTGCTGGTTTTGGCCAGCATACGCTGGCAAAGCTCGCTGGGCGCGAAGGTGCGGGCGGCAGCGCCCGCGGTATGGTTGTTCGCCATAATTCTCCTTCCCGGTCTCACAGGACCGGCTTAAAGGTGTGTAGTTAGGCCTCGCGGTATTGTAACCGCAAGCATGCCTCATGGCGTTAATTTCATCGAAATGTTTACGAAATGATAATTATGACTTTCTATGCATAATGATTTTTCTGGGACGGGGATAAAAAAAGGCTCTGTTAGACCAGGATTGACATACATGTGTCCCCACGGTGCCATATCGTTGACCTCGTAGACCGCGATGATGGGGGCAGCATGAACGCCGAAGACCTGGTCCTCAACTTCAAGAAGGGCATGGCGAACCTCAGCAAGACCGAGCGCCGCCGCGCTATCGAGTCCGTCAGGGACGTGATCCGCGCGGCGGCGTTCGACGACGCGGCCGGCTCCGCCTACGAAATCGAACGCTGCCCGCGCTGCGGGTCCGTCGCGGTCGTGAAGAAGGGCAAATCGAAGAACGGCGAGCAGCGCTACCTCTGCCGGGGCTGCGGCAGGACCTTCGGCATGGGCAGCGAGCGCATCCCGGGGACGAGCAGGCTCCCGAAGGAGACCTGGATGGCCTACGCCGAGTGCTTCGTGCTCATGCTGCCCCTGCGCGAGTGCGCGAGGCGCTGCCGCGTCTGCCTCAAGACCGCCTACACCATGCGCCACAGGCTGATCGAGTGCCTCTCGGCCTACTCCCCCTCGTTCAGGGTCGAGCGGGGCTGCGGCTGCGAGCTCGACGAGACCTACTTCCCCGAGTCGTTCAAGGGCAACCACGCGAAGGGGTCGTTCACAATGCCGCGCCCCTCCCGGCACCGCGGCAAGCAGGTGCACAGGCGCGGGCTGTCGCGCGAGCGGATTTGCGTCATGACCGGCGTGAACGACTCGAACGAGACGTTCCTCGAGGTCACGGGGCGGGGCGCCCTTTCGAGGGAGCGCGCCATGGACGCGCTGAGGGGCCGCATCGCGGCCGGCTCGGTCGTCGCGACCGACAGGGCGGCCGTCTACGTCAATGTCCTCGCGGAACTCGAGGTCGCCGCGCACGCGGCCTACGACCCCAAGGACCGCTCCGGGGGAACCATCAACCGGATCAACACCGTCCACTCACTCCTCGGCGCCTTCATGGAGCCGTTCAAGGGCGTGTCGACGAAGCACCTCGATGCCTACCTCGCCTGGTTCAGGTGGTGCCGAACCTTCATGGCGACCGATTCCGGCGCCGCCGAGCGCACGGTCGCGCGGCAGCTCGCGCACGGCGTCTGCAGGAGCCGCGTCCGCGACATGTTCAACGTGGAGCCGCCCTACATGGACTACTGGGCCGCGCCCGCCGCATAGAGGCGGTAGAATGGTCGCACCGCGATACACGAGGAGGGGTGAGGCCATGCCGTCGAACATACCGGCCACGACGATCCGCATCGACCCGGAGGTCAAGAAGGAGGCCACGGCCATCCTGGACGAGCTCGGCCTGTCCATGTCCACCGCCGTCAATGCGTTCCTCAGGGCGCTCGTCCGGGAGGGCGGGATGCCGTTCGAGATGAGGGTCAAGACGCCGGCGCCCGACGGGGAGACGGCGAGTTAGCCGGCAGGTCGGCATGTCAATCCTGGTCTAACAGAGCCTTTTTTAATCATTTGGAGCGTCATTTCGCCCTTTGAATGATATTGGTCCCAATTCCCGTCAGACGCGAAATCTGGTTAATCGTAAACCCCCGATGCCTCAACACTGCCAGAAGACGATTTCGCTCTGATTTCGGCAAAGTTTTAAGCTGATAAGGCTCATGCGGAGCCAAAAGAGCCCGGGCAACTTCCAGCGCATCCATATCGGAGATATGCTTACCTTCGGGCATAAAATAGGGATTAGGCTTGCCGTCGGTACTCGAAAGATAAAACGCTTCCGTACCCCCAAACAGATTGAGAATACCTTCACAATCACAAATTTCGGGATGAGAGAAATACTCATGGAAGCTGCTCCAGCGATACAGAGGAGCAGAAGAAATACCTGCTTTTGCAGGATTGTCGTGTATGTATCGGACGCAACGAAGCAGCTGTTTGTCGTCAGAAATGATCACACTCTTGAATCGTTCCTGGAACACCGGTCCGCGGCGGCCGGTTTTTTGATTGAAGTGTTTCGCATATGCCGTATCAATCGCATGCATAGCAACGCTCATCTGATTATCGAGATCATCAAATAGCAGGTGAACATGATTGTCCATGAGGCACCAGGCAAGAAGACGAATATGAGCGGACGTAAATCGTCTGTTCAATAGATTGAGAAAATAAAGGCGATCGTCATCGTCTTCGAAGATCAGCTGGCCAGCACAGCCCTTGAGCATGACGTGATAATGGCCGAGTTCGGACAACGCACGGGCAACACGAGTCATCGAAACCCTCCCTTCCAAGGATGCAGTAGTCACAGCATACAAAAGGAAAGGAAGAAAAGGGCCGAACCGCCCAACAAAGGTGAGCGGTTCGGCAAACGGTAGCAATGACTATTTTATCCCCGTCCCAGAAAAATCATTTAGAGGAGGTTGAGGGGGAGCTGGGGGGCGTCTCCCCAGAGTTTCTCGAGGCGGTAGAAGTCGCGGGCTTCGGGAGTGAAGACGTGGACGACAACCGAACCGTAGTCCATGAGCATCCAGGTCTTCTGCTCGCGGCCCTCGATGGAGAACGGATGCTCGCCGCAAGCCTCGGCGACCTTCTCCTCGATCTCGTCGACGATCGAATCGACCTGGCGGTTGTTGGTACCGGTGGCAAGCACAAAGTAGTCGCACACGTCGGAAAGCTCGGTCAGGTCGAGCACCTGAACGTCCTCGCCCTTCTTGTCGTAGGCGGCTTGTGCGGCAGCGCGGGCGACATCCTCGGCGGCGACACCGCTCGCGGACAGCGAGGCGGCAGTACGGTCGGACGTGGCAACGAAACTCTTGTGCTCCACACCTTCAAGAATCTGCTCGTCGGTCATGGTCTCATCGGCCATGGAATACCTCTTTCTAGACAGCCCAAGCTAGCGCAGCTGGGCGTAATGGTTGTAAATCGTAATAGCCGTGGGATAAAGATAACGCCCGGACTGGATCACATAGACCAGACCCTGCGCAAAACAGGAGAAGAACAACTCGTCGAGCGAGGACTTCCCCACCATCTTGCGCAGCGCATGGGCATAGTCACCGTGGCGGTTGGGTTCGATGGCATCGGCCACAAAGACCACCATATCGAGCGGCGTCATGTCGCAGGCACCCACGGTGTGACGGTCGACAGCCTGGAAAACGGCCGGCGACAACTCGGGGAAAAGCTGCGGAAGCTCATAGGCGGCAACAGGACCATGCAAAAGCGGCGTCGCGGCGGAAGGAGAGCCGGCAATCTTAATGCCGTAATGCAGAGCGCGCGTAACCAGCTCGTCGTCGGAGAGCACTTTGTCCCAGTCGTGGATCAGACCGGCAGCAGCGGCATCAAAGCGGTCAACGCCGTAGACCTCGGCCAGATGAAGTGCGGTCTCGGCAACACCCAGCGAATGCACATAGCGCTTGCGCTTATCCTTCATGCGAACATCGAGCAGCTCTTGAATGCGCTTGAGCAGCGCGCGCTCATCGCCCTCAAACTGATCCTCTACCGACAACGTAGACCCCCATCACTCAAAATCTTCTTGGCCCAAATCGGCATATAGCCTGCGTTTGCGAATGTAGCCGAGCACGGACTCGCTCGTAAGATAGCGCACGCTCATGCCGCGGGCAACTCGCTTACGAATGTTCGTCGAGCTGATCGCCAGCGCCGGAATCTGAATATAGCGCACGTCGAACGGCAGTCCCGACTCTTTAATTCGGGCACGCGCCGTATCGATATCAAAGCCCGGTCGCGTCGCCGCAATAAAGGTGGCAAGCTCAGCGATTCGTTCGGCATCATGCCAGGTCACGATATCGATAATCGCGTCGGCGCCCGTAATAAAGTAGAGCTTTACCTGCGGCGGGTAAAAGTCGCGAAGGGCATGAAGCGTATCGGCCGTATAGGTTACGCCCGGACGGTCGATCTCGAACCGGCTCGCCAAAAAGGCCGGGTTCGCGGCGGTGGCGAGGACTGTCATGGCATAACGGTCCTCGGCAGGCGTCACCGGCTTGTCAAGCTTAAAGGCAGGCGTGCCCGCCGGCATAAAAAGCACGGCATCCAAGTCGAGGGACTCACGCGCCTGCTCGGCGGTCACCAGGTGCCCGTAATGGATGGGATCAAAAGTGCCACCCATAATGCCAAGCCTAAACTCCTGCCCGTCCTCTAGAGGAAGCTCGGGCAGACCGATTCCACCGCGCAGCGACATGGCTTACTCGCCCTCCGGGGTCTCGACATCATCCGCGGCATCCGTCGCATCGACAACCTCGACGCCCTCATCCGCAGCATCGGCCACGTCAATGGCTTCAACGGCAACGTCCTCGCCAGCATCCTCGAGCTCCTCGTACTCCGAGAAGTCCTCAGCGCCCTCAAAGTCAAAGGCGCGCTGGCAAATGCGGACCTCGTCGCCCGCACGGCAACCGGCCTTCTCGAGCGCGTCGTCAACACCCATACGCGCAAACTTATGCTGCAGGTAAATGACGGCTTCCTCATTTTCCCAGTCGGTCTGAATGACCATGCGCTCAATCGCGCGACCGACCACGCGGAAGGCACCGGGCTCTTCCTGGACAATGCGGAAACGCTTCTCTCGCTGCAGGCGACGGCGCTCCCATTCATCGTCGCGCAGGTCGACCGGCTCATCGGAGACCGCCAGCTCGGCGCGGAGCTTGGCCACCTGCTCACCTACGGCAAGCATCAACGTATTGAGACCGGCGCCCGTCACGGCAGACACGGCAAAGAACATATGGCCATCGTCGAGCGCTGCACGCTTGAGGTCGGCAATCTTATCGGCCGTGCCCGGCGCATCGCACTTGTTGGCGACGACAATCTGCGGGCGCTCCGAAAGCTCGGCGCCATACTGCTCGAGCTCGCGGTTGATGATGCGATAGTCCTCAACCGGATCGCGATCCTCAAAACCGCCCGTCATGTCGACGACATGCATGATCAGAGCCGTACGCTCAATGTGGCGCAGGAACTGGTGACCCAAGCCCTTGCCCTCGCTCGCGCCCTCGATGAGACCGGGGACGTCGGCAACGACGTAAGAATATTCGCCGGCACGCACCATGCCGAGGTTCGGCACGAGCGTGGTAAACGGGTAGCCGGCAATCTTGGGACGGGCGGCACTCATGCGCGCGATGAGTGAGGACTTGCCCACCGAGGGGAAGCCCACGAGCGCGGCATCGGCCATAAGCTTCATCTCGAGCTCAATCCAGTGCTCCTCGGCCGGTTCGCCCAGCTGAGCAAACGCGGGCGCGCGGCGCACCGACGTCACAAAGTGCGTATTGCCCAGACCACCAGCGCCACCAGGGGCCACGACAACGCGCTCGCCATCGTGCACCAAATCGGCAATCTCGAACATCGGGGTCTGCGTCTCGGGGTCGAGCTCGCGCACCACGGTACCCATGGGGACCTTGAGAATCAGGTCCTCGCCGCTCTTACCGTTACGACGGGCACCCTGCCCGTGCGTGCCGCGCTCGGCGCGGAAGTGATGCTTAAAGCGGTAATCGATCAGCGAAGACAGCTGAGCATCGGCCTGGATGACGACATTGCCGCCACGACCGCCGTCGCCGCCATCGGGGCCGCCCTTGGGAACAAATGCCTCGCGCCTAAACGACATGCATCCGGCTCCGCCGTCGCCGCCGCAAACGTTAATTCGGCTGATATCGGTGAACTGTGACAACAGAATCGCCTCCTACAAAAAGAGGGAGACCCTTGAATCCTAAAACTCAAGTGCCTCCCACATATGTGCTCTATGAAGGGTGAATTACGCGTTCGCGAGCGGGCGTACGCTGACCCTGTGCTTGATACCCTTGTGGAACTCAACGGTACCGTCGACCAGCGCGAACAGCGTGTCGTCCTTGCCACGGCCAACGTTCTCACCCGGGTGGATGTGCGTGCCGTGCTGACGGACGAGAATCGTGCCCGTGGTTACCGTCTGGCCGGCATAGCGCTTCGTGCCAAGGCGCTGACCGCGGGAGTCACGGCCATTACGGGAGGAACCGAGTCCTTTTTTGTGTGCCATTGTGTATACCTACTCTTTCGTTACGAGTGTAATCTACTCGGCGACGGGAGCCTCGGCAACAGCCTCAGCCTCTGCCTTGACAGCCTTCTTGGCGCGGGAGGTAGCCTGAACCTTCACGATCTTCAGCTTGGTGAGCTGCTGACGGTGACCCTTCAGACGACGATAGCGCTTGCGCTTGTGGAACTTGAAGACCAGCTGCTTCTCGCCCTTGAACTGCTCAACGATCTGAGCGGTAACCTTGGCCTTGGCCAGCTTGTCGGGATCGGTGACGATCTTCTTACCATCGTTGAGGAAGATAACCGGCAGGGTGACCTTGTCGCCCTCATTGCCCTCGATCTTCTCGACGGTGATGACATCGTCGGTGGCGACCTTGTACTGCTTGCCGCCCGTGTTAACGATTGCGTACATGTTTACTTGCCCTTCATGCATCAGTTAGTGCAACAGCCGAATATAGTAGCAGGCGAAAATACCCCCGTCAACGAGTATGTGGAGCAAATCCACAAGTTCGCACAGGTATGGGGCTGACGAGTCGGCCCTCGTCGTCCTCGCATGCTTGATTCTGACGCTCGACATCGTAGGAGCAGATGGTCACGAGGTCTTGCATACCGGTGGAAACAATAGGTGCATCCACGCCCGGGGTCAAGCCCTGCAACAAAACATCAGCAGCGGAAAGCAAAATTTCCGGACGCATGGAGCCCTCGTTGTCGGCATGGGTGTCGAGCATGAGCACCAAATGGTCCGGGCGCTCCCCCGCCGTGAGCTCATAGCCAACGAGCGTGTGATCCAAATCCAAGCGCTTGCTCTTTTTGCCGCGCGCGTAGTCGATGCCATGGCCCGCGCGAAGCGTGTCGATCGCACGATGCACCTCGTCGGCGCTTACGGGCGCCTCGGGGTCCAGATGCAGGTCGATGCGATACGACAGGCGCGTGAGCTGCGCCGTCAACGCCGGCGTGCGCACGTCGATGTACGCCGCCTCGATGGGCGCCAGATCGGCCGGAGACGCCACAGACAGGCGCTCAAACGCCTCGTCGAGCGCCACGAACTCGGTCATAAACAGGTCATACCACTCGCAGGTCGACGACGTACCAACCGGTAGCGCCGAAGAGAAGCCCACGCGCATGTGCGGAGAGAAGCCCTGCGTGACGGCATAGGGAAGCCCCGCACGGCGCACGATGCGCTCAATGGTATGGATCACTTCGAGATGGCCCAGGTACTTAAGGCGATCGCGCTTGCCATAGCGAACACGAAGCCTAAAGAACGAGGGGTTGTCGGTCAGGCGCTCACTCATGCGCGATCACCCATCAATACATTCTTGGCGTGGAGCGTGGGGCAGATCCCGCAGCCGGTGCACGACGTGCGGGTGCAGTCGGGAGTCGTGACGCCCTCGAGCGAGCGACGGTACTCGCGCTCGAGGAAGCCGCGCGTACAGCCGGGGCTCACGTGCTCCCACGGCAGGCGCCAATCCAACTCGTAGGGCAGGTGCACGAGCTCATTGAGGTCAATGCCGTTTTTGGCAGCAGCCTCCTTCCAGTTATCGAGCGAGAAATGCTCTACCCAAGCGTCAAAGCGAGAGCCCGAACGCCAAGCATCGATGATGACGGGCGTCATGTCACGACCGGCGCGGGAAAGCGCGGCCTCGATGAGCGAGGTCTCGGCATCGTGGTAATGAACGCGGACGGCACGGTTGCGAACGCTCGTGATAAGCAGCTTCTGGCGACGCTTGACGTCGTCGTAGTCGAGCTGCGGGCACCATTGGAACGGCGTGGCAGCCTTGGGGATAAAGACAGAAACCGAGATCGACACCGAGATCGAGCCGCGACGAGCCTTGGGCACCACGGAACGACCGAGCTCCAGCACGTGATCGGCCAGATTGGCGATGGCCACGATGTCCTCGTCGCGCTCGCCGGGAAGGCCCATCATAAAGTAGAGCTTCATGCGGTTCCAGCCGGCCTCGAAGGCCGCCTTGGCCGCACGGTCCAGGTCCTCCTCGGTCACGTTCTTGTTAATGATGTCGCGCATGCGCTGGCTGCCGGCCTCGGGCGCGAACGTCAGGCCGCCCTTCTTTTCGCCAGCAACCGACTCGGCCATATCCACGCCAAACGAATCCAGGCGCTGCGACGGAATAGACACGCGAATACCCGTATCCTCTAGGCGACGGTTGAGCCTGCCGAGCACGTCGCGAATGCAGGAGTGGTCGGTCGTGGAGAGCGAGGTCAGCGACACCTCGTCATAGCCGGTCTTTTCCAGACCCTGAATCACCGACGAGACGATCTGGTCTGCCGAGCGCTCACGCACCGGGCGATACGTCATGCCGGCCTGGCAAAAACGACAGCCGCGGGCGCAGCCGCGCAGGATCTCGATAGACAGGCGGTCGTGGACCAGCTGCGCATAGGGCACGCACGACTGCGACAGCGGATTCGTGGCGCCGAAATCCTCGACGACGCGCTTGTAGACCACGGTCGGCGCATCCTTGCCTTCACGCGGCACGGTGTAGCCATGCGGCGAGCAGGGCTCGTCGTGACGAACCTCATAGAGCGACGGCACGTAGTTGCCGGCAATGGACGCAAGCTGCTCGACAATCTGCGCGCGCGGGACTCCTTCGTCACGCAGGCGGCGATGCAGCTGACAGGTCTCGAGCAGCGATTCCTCGCCCTCACCGATGAGGATGGCATCGAAGAAAGCCGCGTACGGCTCGGGGTTGTATACCGAGGGACCACCGGCGATGATAATGGGGTCGTCTTCGCCTCGGTCGGCCGCTAACAGCGGAATGCCGGCGAGGTCAAGTGCCTCGAGGAAGTTCGTCACCGCAATCTCATGCGGCACATGCAGACCGACGATATCAAACGAAGCAACGGGAGCAGCACCTTCGAGCGACAGCAGCGGAATACCCGCCTCGCGCATGGCGTCACCCATATCGGGCCACGGCACATAGCCACGCTCGCAAGAGATGCCCTCGGCCTGGTTAAGGATGTTGTAGAGGATGGCGATACCCTGGTTGGGCAGACCGACCTCGTATACGTCCGGATAGATCAGACAACAACGGTAATCGGCATCGGCCTTGGAAAGCGTGCCCCACTCGTGATCGATATAGCGGCTCGGCTTCTCGACCTTAGCGAGCAGCGGCTCAATTAGATGAAAACAGTCTTGGTATGCAACGCGCAACGGAAAACCCCTAAGCAGCGAGATCTGATGCGTCCTGATAGGACGCCATAGGACGGGTAGCGCCCGCGACCGTGGTCACCAGATCGCGAACGCGGGAGAACGTGGCAGTAACCACCTCGTTGGCACGACTGTAGTCGACATCGCGCTCGTAGAGCGAAACGAGCGCACGGCCCATGCCATAGGTGCCCGCGGCAGCAGTGAGCGCCTTGACGGCAAACCCAATATGCGGCGTCTGCTTGACGAGCGCGCGGGTGACCGCGCGGATCACAAGACCGCCGGCAAGCACGCCAGCGACCTCGTAGCCACACTCAGGCTTAATGCCGCGTCCAAAGACGGCAGCGAGCTCAAAGAGCATGCCCACCTGCGCCAGGGCCATAACGGGATAATCGGCGCCCGGCAAAAACACCAGCGCACCGGTCGCCATATTGGTGAGCGCGCACGAGGTGATGATGCGGTTGGCGGCCGCGATGCGCATGAAGGCAAAGTTCGCCGCAAAAGCCGTTTCCTTGTCGGTGCGATCGAGAATCCAGCGGGCAAGCGTCTCGAGCAGATACGTCTTATCGGTTGCCGCTACCACGCCGAGCATGGGCGTGGACTCCTCGATAAACGGCACCTCCACAGCAGACTCGGCGAGCACGCACACGGGCGCGCCGGCGATCACGAGCTCCTGCACGGCACTCTCCAAGCGGTCGGAACCACACGAGAGCACCAGCACCACATCGGTATCGGTCTTTGGAGCAATTCGCTCCTCCCCCAGACGCTCGACGCGCACAATGCCCGAGGTCGTCTGTGGCACAAAGGCGTCTCGCACCGTCTCGGCCAGAAAGCGCGAGGCGGACGAATCCAGATAGACCGAGACGCGCACCGGCGTATCGGAATCCTTCTTAACGGACGCGCCCATCTTAAAAGCGCGGGTCAGCTTATCTACGGGAATTTTCATAGCAAACCCCTCCAGCGGTTACGCGGCGCCCGAACGATGCCGCCATATGGATTGTACGATACCCACCGTCAGCAGCTGGATCATCATCGAAGACGAACCGAAGCTAATAAATGGGAGCGGAATACCGGTAATCGGCATCATGCCGATGCACATGCCGATGTTCTCGAAGGTCTGGAATGCCCACATGCCGACGATACCTACGCACGACAGACGCAGGAACAGCGACTCACACTTAAAGGCGACGCGAATCGTCGAAAAGATCAGCAGCACGTAGAGGCACAAGAGAAAAAAGGAACCGCAAAAACCAAAGGTCTCGGACAAAAAGGCGAAGACGAAGTCGGTGTGGAACTCAGGCAGAAAGCCGCCGGCCGACTGCGTCGCATGGCCCAAACCCTTACCAAAGAAGCCGCCCGAGCCAACGGCGATAAGCGACTGCTGCAGGTTGTAGGCATCGTCCGAATCGGCATTATCGGGGTCGATAAAGACCGTCAGACGGTTCATCTGATACTGCTTGATGAGCACATCGTGGCCGAGCAACGAATCAAAGACCGAATCGAGCGCCAGAACGAGGGCCACCAAGCCCACGAGCAGGGCCAGGGTCGACAGCACCCATTCGCGGCGTGCACCGCTCATACAAATGACGATGGCGCCCGAAACCAGCACGACCAGGCCCGAGCCCAGGTCGCCCATGGCAACGACGGCCAAAAACGGAATGGACAGCATGCCGCAGAGCTTGACGTAGTCGCGAACGGTATCGATGCGACCGTTATACTGCGAGCCAAGCGTAGCAATAAAGAAGATGGTGATGAGCTTGGCAAGCTCAACCGGCTGGAATGTCAAGCCGATACCGGGAATCTTGATCCAGCCCGTCATGCCCAGACCGCCCGTATAGGACAGACCCGGAATCTTGGGCGAGAGGATCACGATCAAGTCGATGACGAGCAACGCCGTCGAGAAATTGGAAATACCGCGCAGATCGGTACGCCAGACCAGCACCGCCAGCACCGCTCCGATGCCAATTCCCAGCAGATGGCGTGAGAACGAGGCATCGGCCTTAAACTGCGAAGCCGACCAGATAATGATGGCACCGTAGGCGACGAGCGCCACTGTAGCCACGAGCACACCGATATGCACCTTTTGGCGAAACGTGCCGCGCGAGGCCGAAAGTTGCTTGTTGACGCGGTCCAGGCTGCTGCGAGAGCCGGTCTTGGTTGAACGGAACAGATCCGCCGGAGAAAAATCCATCGCAACCTCCTATCGAACCGAAGAATCGCCCGAGGCCGAAGAGGTATCGGGCTCGTCATAAATCACACCGAGCACGTCGCGCACGACATGCATCGCGGTATCTGAGCCGCCGCCGCCCTGCTCCAGGACAGTAGCGATGACATACTTGGGGTCATCGGCCGGTGCATAGGCGCAGAACCACGCGTATTCGTCCTCGCCGCTTTTCTCGCCCGTGCCCGACTTGCCGTATACCTGCGGCGTCAGGGTGCCAAAGTGCGCCGCCAGGGACGTCGATGCCGTGTAAATCACGTCGTGCATACCGTTGCGAACAAGAGCCAAATCCGAATCGCTGTTGATCTTGGCCTCCAGGCGCTTCTTCTTGCCCTTGCCGTTGTACTTATAGGCATCGCCGTCGCCATCGCGCGACACGGCAGACAAAAACACGTGAGGCACGTACTGTTTGCCGCCGTTGGCAAGACCCATATAGGCACACGCCATCTGCAGGGGCGTCACCAGGATGTCGCCCTGGCCGATGGCGATGTTGGTCATATCGCCGGCATTCCACTTGCGGTCCTCGGCAGAGGCGTCGGTGAAGTACGACTCTTTCCACTCGGCATCGGGAATACGGCCCGCGCCCTCACTCGGCAGATCGATACCGCAGGTCTTGCCTAGACCCCAGCGACGAAAGACCTCCTGCAGGCCCTCGGGATGTTGCTCGTCATAAAAGAACGCCTTGCCCATGTCGTAGAAGACGGGGTCGCATGAGTTGGCGATACCCGACTGCAGCGTCATGGTGCCGTGGCCGGAATGCAGCCAACAGTACTTGCCCCACGACTTGCCCAGGCCCGTCCAATAGCCCGTGCAGTTGGTTGTCTGCGTTGAAGTGTAGGTTCCAAACTCAAGACCGGCCAGTGCCGAGAGCGGCTTAATGGTCGAGGCCGACATGTACTGTCCGCTAATGGCGCGGTTGAGCAGCGGGTGCGAACCCTTGTCATCATTGAGCTCGGTCCACACGTCATTTGAGACGCCGCCGATAAAGACGGACGGATCGAACTTGGGCTGGCTCGCCATGCCCAGGATCTCGCCATTGTTGGGATCGAGACACACTACAGCGCCGTTGCCGGCATTGCTGTAGCCAGTGGTCTTGGCAAGCTCGATAGCGCTCGCCAGCGCCGTCTCGCAGGCCTGTTGGATCTTAAGGTCGAGCGTGAGCTTAATGTCAGAGCCGGCCTTCGCGGGCACGGCGCCGGCCTGACCGGTCACATTGCCCGAGGCATCGACCTTGACGGTCTGCTCGCCACGAATACCCTGCAGCAGGTTTTCGTAGTAGCTTTCAACGCCCGCCTGGCCCACGATATCGCCCGACTGGTACGTAATCTTGCCAGCAGAAGCATCATCATCGCCAGAGGTTTTCTTATTCTGGGCCTCGAGCTGCTCGGACGTAATGGTGCCGGTATAGCCCAAGATATGGCATGCCGTCTCGCCATATGGATACTGGCGCTCGGTACGCTCGGCAATCTTGACGCCCGGGAACTCGCCGGCATGTTCCTGAATATAGGCAACCGTGGAGCGACGGACGTCCGTCGCGATGGTATGCAGGCTCTGAGCGCCCTCTGTATTGTCCTGAATATTGCGAAGGACCGCCACGTAAGGCATTCCAAGCACGTTGGCAAGATGGCGAACCAGAACCTCATCCTCGGCAAGATCGCGGTAGGCCACGACAGCAAGTGAGGGACGGTTCTGGACAAGCGCCACGCCATTGCGGTCGAGGATGCGGCCGCGCACAGCGGGTGTGGTAACGGTGCGAGTCTGATTACTATTGGCCTGCTTCTCGTAATAGTCCGACGAGACCATCTGCATGCCCCACAGCTTGACGGCAAGTGCCGCAAACATCGCGCCCACACCCGTGGTGAGGATGGAAAAGCGGCCCTTAAAGGCGGTCGCCGCGGTATTGCCCTCGCCCTCGGTGGCGCGCGGGGCCGTTCCATGCTGCGTATCGTAGGTAAAACGGGAATCGCCACGACGCATGATGACCAGCGCGACCACGATGGCCACAACCAGCACGATACCGGCGATAATAACCGTCAACTGGGAAGACATCTACGGGCCTCCCCTATTTGAGCTTGCGGGTCTTGGGCTTAAAGCGCATACCCGTCTGGCGTCCGCCACGTGCGGAGAATCCATAGCCGGACTGTGGCACGACGCCGGACATCAAAAACGGAATGGCAACCAGACCCGTCAGGATCGAGGACGGCAGCGCATGGCCGAAGATCGCCACGACAAAGCTCGTCTCCAAACCCATAAACAGCAAGATGATGCTGTAGATCACATTAATGACGAGCGCGAAGGCGCCCACAGTGACGCCGCGCGCACTCGAGGTACCGCCCGTCTGACCGACGGCGCTGTGCACCAGGGCAAAAGAACCCACGGTCAGCAGGAGCGACATAACGCCCACCGGCACGGCAGCGGACAGGTCATAGAACAAGCCGCTGCAAAAACCGCACACGACGGCACGGGTCGGGTCGCCCGAGAACACGCTTAGGCACACCAGGATAATCATGAAGTTGACGCGACCGCCCGCAATGGAGATCTGCGGTGCCAGGCCTGCCTGCAGCAGCACGCACACGATGGCGGCGATTACAAACGTGCGGGAGCTCATCCCCTGCTCGTGTAGATCCATGGACATGCCCCCTATTCGCTCGAGCCGGAATCGGTCGTCTCGGACGTGTCGGAACTGTCATCCGAGCTCTCGTCCTTCGTCTTGGTCGCAGCATCGCGCGACGTTCCCTGCGGCGTGCTGTTGGCCGTGCTCACGTCCTCATCCGAGGCCGACTGTTCGTCGGTCAGCGAGGTGATGACCAGCACTTCCTCGTTGTTCTCGGCCGTGGTCTGAGCGCGCACCACAATGGTGTAGTACACGTCGTTTGCCGATTTCTCAACCGACGAGACGGTGCCGAGCGGTAGACCCTTGGGGAACACGCCACCGATGCCCGAGGTCACGATGATGTCGCCAACCTTAACATCGGAGTCGACGCTCACGTACTCAAGACGCAGCGTGCCGTCAGCCTGACCCTGCAGCATGCCCTGGGCGCGCGTGTCCTGCACCATGGCGGATACGCCGGAGTTCTCGTCGCCAATCAGGCGCACGGTGGACGTTTTGGCCGAGACTTCGATGATCTGGCCGATAACACCGGCCGAACTCGTCACAGGCATGTTGATGGTAAGCCCGTCGGCAGAACCCTTATCAATCGTGACGGTCGAGGTCCAGGCATCGCCCGAGGCACCAACGATACGAGCTGCGGTCGATTTGAGGTTGTAGGTCGACTGCAGGCCGACCAGCCCCTCCAGACGCTCAGCGGTCTTTTGAGCCTCGGAGAGCTCAGCAACCTTAGAGGTCAGTTCCTCGTTTTGTTTTTTGAGCTCGTCGAGCGTGTCCTGCGACGCCGTAAGGTTAGAGAACACGTTGCCGATCGCATTGAAGGGAGCCGCCACAGCCGAACCCACAAAGCGCACCGGCGAGGTAATCGTCGTTACGCCCGAACGCACGGCATGAATCGGTCCCGCCTCGCCCTCGCGGATGTAAAACGTGAGCAGCAACACCGAAATCAGGCTGAAAACAATCAACGGGCGCATACCCGTTGATTGTCGCTTGGTATTCAGATTTGTGGAGAAACCCGAAGATCGTGCCAAATGGAATCCACCTTTTGGAAATTAAGCATTGGTCTGGACGAAGCCGCCATCAAACGCATTGGCCTCGAGCACGCGGGCGCAGCCGTTAACGACGTTATCGAGCGCCGTAGGACTGACGTTGACCGAAACACCGGTCTCATCGCGCAGGCGCACGTCGAGACCGCGCAGCAGCGCGCCGCCACCAGTCAGCAAAATGCCGTAGTACATAAGGTCCGAGGCAAGATCGGGAGGCGTAGCGTCGAGTGCGTCCTTGACGGCCTTGGCCATCTCGTCGAGTGGCTTGTTGAGTGCGCGACGAATCTCCTCGCTCTCGATGCGCACGGTCTTGGGCAGACCAGTGATCACGTCGCGGCCGTTGACCTCGACATCGAGCTCGTCCTTGAGCGGCACGGCGGAGCCGACCTTGATCTTGATGTCCTCTGCCGTACGCTCGCCGATGGCCAGGTTGTAGGCATCACGAACGTGCGTGAGGATGGCCTGATCGAACTCGTCGCCGGCAATACGGATGGACTGCGAGACGACGATACCGCCCATAGCGATAACGGCAACCTCGGTGGTACCGCCACCGATGTCGATGACCATGGAGCCGGTGGGCTCCTCGACGGGCAGGTCGGCGCCGATAGCGGCAGCCATGGGCTCCTCGATCAGGTAGGCCTGGCGAGCGCCGGCCTGGATCGTGGCCTCAAATACGGCACGCTTCTCGACCGACGTGACGCCGGAAGGAACGCAGACGACAACGCGCGGACGCGGGGTCCACGGATAGCGCTTCTCGGAAGCCTTGTCGATAAAGTAGCGAAGCATGGCCTCGGTAACATCGAAGTCGGCGATGACGCCGTCCTTCAGGGGACGAACGGCCACGATGTTGCCGGGCGTACGGCCGAGCATGCGCTTTGCCTCGATACCGACCGCCAGGATGCGCTCGTCGTTCTTGTCGATGGCGACAACAGAGGGCTCGCGGATGACGATGCCCTTGCCGCGCACGGAGACAAGCGTATTTGCGGTGCCGAGGTCGATGGCAAGATCGCCCGCATAGCTACCGAAGAACATATCCATCAAAGAAAACAACGCAACTCCTGATGTGTTGGATGATTGCTGGAAAACTACTAGTTCATGATACTAGCGCAAGCCCGGCACCTCACTTGCGGTGAAGCGCCGGGCAAAGCTAAATCCCATAAGGTCACTACTGGTTGTCAGCAGCCGAGAAATCCATATCGAGCGAGGAAACGGCCCAGCCGATATGGTTATCGGAGCGCACGAATTTGACGGTGTACTCCTGCTCGCCGGCCTTGGACAGCGATGCCTTCACCTTGGCGGTCGTCTCGGTCATGGACTGATCCATGCCCTCGACGGACACGGTGGCACCCTGCGGAATCGAGGAGATGATCATCGACTTGGCATCCTCGGACAGGCTCGAGGCCAGGCAAGACTCGGCCTTTGCGGTGTCACCGTCGCCGGCAGCCTGGAACAGATCGGTAACGACAGACTCCTGAGACGGGAAGCCAAAGCCGCGCGTGTAGGCAAAGCCCAGACCGCCCGCGGCGATCAAAATGAGCAGAAGCAGCACAATGAAGACTTTGAGACCCGTGTGGCGATGGCGACGACGGACCTTGGCCTGTTTGCGATCCTGACGGTCCTGCTGGACCATCTCGGACTCGGACAGCGTAAAGAAGCCGGTGTCCGAGGGATCGGGCATAAACTGACCGGTCGCGCCCGTAGGATCGAGCGGATCGACGGCAGGAGCGTCCATCGCGGGCGCCGGAGCCGTGGACATAGCCGTCTGGGCAGACAGCGCGGCAAGCGAATCGTGCACGCGGGCAAGCTCATCGGCCTGCTCGGAGGTGAGCTGGTAGATGCCATCGGCAGTAGCGGCGTTAAAGGCGTCGAGTGCGTCGGAGGGACGGCCGGGGGCAGAAAGCGGCTGACCCATGCCG